>CAIXFB010000399.1 GCA_903918595.1 uncultured Actinomycetes bacterium | reverse complement strand
GACAAGGTTGCATCGAGCATTTCCTGGGATGGCAAGTTGAGTCAAAAAGGCTGCCCCAAGCAGAACAAAGCCGCGAAAGCTGGGCGTTACGAAGTGATCGGACGCAATCTCGCTGTGGTCAGCGACCCTACGCCTTTTTCGTTGACCAACAAGAACTAATCGCCTCTGCGATATTCGCAACCGGGTGAAGCCGCATTCCAGATGGCGCGCTCACATTTGAATTCGGCGGGATGATTGCGTCGGTAAAGCCCAAGCGTGCGGCTTCATTGAGCCGGCGCTCGAGTGAGGTCACTGGGCGGATGTCCCCAGAGAGCGTCAACTCTCCAATGGCCACCAGCCCAGAGGGCACAGGCACGTCTGTACCGCTGCTCACGATGGCCAACGCTGCAGCGAGGTCACCTGCGGGTTCACTGATCTTCATGCCGCCCACGGTTGCTACAAAACAATCGGCTGCAGAGACCTTGACCCCGGCTCGTCGTTCCAATACCCCGAGCATCATCGCGATCCGCGCCGAATCCAGTCCGCTGGTCACGCGGCGTGGCTGCGGGCTGTTCGTGGGTGCGATGAGGGCTTGCACTTCAGCAACGAGTGGGCGCCGGCCTTCGATGGTGATGGTGACCGCCGTACCTGCCGCGGGAGCCTGGCGATCGGTCATGAACAGGCCACTGGGGTCGGCGAGTCCGTGAATCCCGCTCTCCTGAAGTTCGAAGCAGCCGATCTCGTCGGCGGGGCCGTAGCGGTTCTTTACCGCTCGCACGGTGCGCAGCGAGGTATGCCGATCACCTTCGAATTGCAACACCACATCGACAAGGTGCTCAAGGGTGCGCGGGCCGGCCACCGAGCCATCTTTGGTCACATGGCCAACGATGACCGTGGTCATATTGCGGGCTTTCGCTGATGCGATCAGGGTTGCGGCCACCTCCTTTACCTGGCTCACTCCGCCACCAGCGCCATCAATGTCAGTAGAAGTAAACGTCTGAACAGAATCGACGATGAGCAAGCTCGGCGAGCAGGATTCAATCGCTCCGAGCGCAGCCCCCAGATCAGTTTCTGCGGCAAGGAACAGGTTTGCGGAGACAGCGTCGATGCGTTCAGCCCGAAGTCGAACCTGTGCTGCTGATTCTTCGCCGGTGAGGTAGAGCGAGCGGTGCCCGGCTTCGGCCCACGCAGCGGCAACGGAGAGCAACAGTGTTGATTTGCCCACACCCGGTTCACCAGCAAGGAGAAGAACCGCGCCGGGGACGAACCCGCCGCCGAGTACTCGATCAAATTCATCAATCCCGCTTGAATGCACGGAGGCCTGGGTGAGATCGACCTCACCGATGGGTAGCGGGGGCGCAGATGGGCGGGCGGCTGCCGTGGTGCGGGTGCGAGGTGCGCCAAGTTCGGTGACGGTTCCCCATGCCTGGCATTCACCGCAGCGGCCCACCCACTTTGCCGTTGCCCAGCCGCATTCGGTGCAGCGATAGGCCGGGGTCTTGGGGGTAGCCGCTTTTGCCATGGACTGATCAGACCGGGTCGGCAGGGTGCGGGGAAAGGCCAAGGTCTTTGCGATTGCCGCGCAACATTTCATCTCGCGCATCGCAAATGGTCTTCAGCTCTGCGTACGACGCCTCTCCGATGAGCGCGACGATCTCATCGCGCGAGGAGATGTAGACGGGTTCGGTGCCGATATGGGCATCGGTGTTCCCGGTGCAGTACCAGTCGAGGTCGTGGCCGCCTTCGCCCCAACCACGCCGGTCATACTCACCCAGGACCAGAACCGTTCGCTCCCGGCCATCTTCGTAGGAGAGGTTGTCGTAGGTGCGGCGCAGTGGCAGCTGCCAGCACACCTCGGGCTTGGTCTCAATGAAGGAGACACCCTCTTGCTCTGCGAGGTGGTGCAACGCACAGCCGTATCCGCCGGCGAAACCCTCCGAGTTGTGGAAGATACAGGCGCCGTCGATCACGCGGGTTTTGTCTGCGCCATCTTCCTTCTCGATCCAGCCGCGCTTGCCTTGGCCGAGATCGTGGTTCTCCCAGAGTTCCGGGGTGAGGAGTTTGACCCACTGGCGCACGCGCTTCTCATCCTTCTTTTCCGAGAAATGGGCACCATGCACGCAGCAGCCTGCGTCGGGGCGTTCAGCGGATATTCCCTTGCACCCCCGGCCGAAGATGCAGGTCCATCGCGAGGTGAGCCATGTGAGATCCGCCCGGATCATTTGGTCGGGATCGGCGGGGTTCACGAACTCGACCCACTGTCGGGGGAAATCCAAAGGCACCTCAGGCATGCGTGAAGCCTAGGCGAAGCCCAAGACGATGCACATAAGGCAGGAGGCGATACCGTCAGCGGGTGCGCATGGGAGTCCTCGACATCGGCTCGAACACGGTCCACCTGTTGCTGGTCGACGCCCACTATGGCGCCGCCCCCATCCCTGCATCGAAGAAGAAGATTCCATTACGCCTTGCCGAAAACTTGGAAGCTGATGGTTCGATCGCTGAAGTTGCTGTTGCGCAATTGATTCAATTCATCATCGAAGGCCAGCAACTTGCTGAGGATCTCGGCGCGACCCACCT
>CAIXFB010000398.1 GCA_903918595.1 uncultured Actinomycetes bacterium | reverse complement strand
TTCTTCGCCGTTGATAACTGGGTTGTTGGAGCCAGCTTTGATGGTTGCACCGAGACTGGAAACGCAGTGACCTGTGACTTCAGCCGCGATGGCACCAGCTGGGTAGTTGCCTGGGCCCAGACTGGTGAGGCTGCCTACACAACTCCGGAGAACTCGCAGTTGGTCTGTGATCCGCTGGCCGTCTGCACTGAGGCAGCACCCGGCACCGAGATCACCCTCACTGAGGTGCCAGTTCGCGTTTACCTTCAGTAAGAAAGATCAGCAAGCGCGCCATTTTCAATCGTGAATGTGTAGTGCGCTGCTCGTCGCACATTGGCAACAACTGGTGCGGCGAGCACCGCTATGCAGGTGCCTCCCGGATTGCGCACCGACGGATAGACGATCCCTGACGTGTGATCGGCAGTCAACTGTTGACCGAGTGCCTGCCCGGAAGCATGTGACAGGGGATCAAGGCATACGCGATCAGCGTTGCTGTCTTGGTCGAGCCACGCGAACTTCTGGCCGTGAATGTCGGCCAGGAACAGGCGATAGGAAATGTTCGACTCTGCGCTCAGCCCGCACTCCGCCAAGTGGTTCACGCGTTTGTGGATGACTTCTGCTACGCACGTTTCGAGATCTAACGCGCAGTACCAGGCTCCTTTGCCGTTTGGTGAGTGAAAGCGCGCGCCGTCACCGGGATACGCGAAAGCAGCGTTGATGATTTTTGAATAAGGAATACCGAAGACCAGATCGTCTCGGCCAAGCCCGGCAGGATGGCGCTCTGCTTGTGCTTGCAGACGTGAATCGGTTGCAGCGCTGAGTTGAATGAGAGTGCGCAGGTCTTTGTCGTTATCGGCAAGGGCAGCTAGTGGACTTTCGTCATGATCGTCGTACTTGCCAGGGATGAGTCTGTGCGTGTCATCGAATGCAACTTCCGCAATGCGCGGCCAGTCTGAATCAACCGCGGTCATAGACCACTGCGCCGACCATCGAGCAGGGCCCGCACCTGCACCATCACCGGAATCCCTGCATCGATCATCACGTCGAGTGGCGTGCGCCCGGAAAAGATTGGGTGGATGTTTGGCCGCGTGACCCACTCGTCCGCAAGTGGCTCGTTATGCAGGGTGTGCAGCGCGGTGAAGATCCCGAGCAAGAGCGAGATGCGGGTGAGCTGGTCCATGCCGAGTTCAGCCGGTGGGGTGGTCTTCCAGGTGTGCCAGGTGCTGGGGGATACCCCTCCGAGGAGATCGCCGATCTGGCGCACGGTCAACCCCCATGCATCTGCGAGCCGAACCACTGCAGCTATTGCCGCTGGGGTCAGTTCTGCTCGGCGTTCTGGGCTGGCCAGGTCAGGCCATTGGCCCGATTCACTTCGAGCAGCTGGTAACGACACGTCCACAATGGTCATACTACCTCCAAAAATGGTGAATAAACACTCCAGAATCGGAGTTGTGGTGAGCAGCCGCTGGAGAGGCTTAGTGAGACCCGGCGCTGGTACCGTGGCCGCGAAGGATGCTTGCAGGAGAGCGCCGCAAGCGCCAAGAGTCA
>CAIXFB010000397.1 GCA_903918595.1 uncultured Actinomycetes bacterium | reverse complement strand
GCTGAACTCAACGGCGAGGCTGAAATTATTGGAGTGGGTGCCCTTGGCCCTGTTGATGACATGAATCAGTTCGTTGCCGATGCCGAACTCGGCCAACTCCGACACATCTCTGATGAGGAGGCAGCCGTATGGGCAAAGTTTGGCGTGGCCGGGCAACCAGCCTTCGCGTTCATTTCAGCAGATGGCGCGGTGCAGATAGTGCCAGGCTCACTCACGACAGAGCAGATTGTGGAGAAAGCTCGAGCTCTTACCTAATCAGGGCCGACGACTCATCACTTCGGCTAAAACTGGCGCAAGAGCCCGGAAAGCTATCCCGCGGTGACTGATCGCATCTTTCTGCTCGGCAGTCATCTCAGCAGTAGTTTCTTGGTAACCCAACGGAATGAAAATCGGGTCGTAACCAAAACCATTGCCGCCACGAGGTACATCGATAAGTACACCGTCGAGCACCCCCTCAACTACGCGCTCGTCACCTTCTGGCGTGGCGATCGCAGCAGCGCAATGAAAAGCAGCAGTGCGCCTACTGGCTGGCACATCGCGTAATTGCGCAAGCACCAGTTCAAGGTTGGCAAGATCATTTCCGTGGGTGCCGGCCCAGCGGGCCGAGAAAATTCCGGGCATTCCATTGAGTGCATCCACACACAGACCAGAGTCATCAGCGATCGCAACTAATCCCGTGCGCTGGGCAACATCACGCGCCTTCAGTAACGCATTGGCCGCAAAGGTGCTGCCGGTCTCTGGAACGTCAGGTAGATCCGGGAACTCGTCGGTGCCCAACAACTCCACCTGCACATCAGCATCAGCAAAAATGCGACGCAGTTCGGCGACCTTGTGGTTGTTACGTGTTGCAAGTACTACCCGCGCACTCATGCCTGCAACGCGGCCTTTTGCAGATTCGTTAGGTCGATGCAGCCTGCTGTTGCAAGATTGAGCAACTCATCAAGAAGCGCACGATCAAAGGGCTCACCTTCAGCGGTGCCCTGGACCTCAATGAATCGCCCGCCACCCGTCATCACCACGTTCATGTCGGTATCCGCGCGAACATCGTCGTCGTAGTGCAGATCGAGCCGGGGCTCGCCATCAATGATTCCCACGGAAACTGCGGCCACAGAGTCAATCAACGGATCGCCCTTCACATGGCCTTGCTCGCGAGCCCACGTTATGGAATCAACTAGTGCCACGTAGGCACCAGTGATCGCTGCCGTGCGGGTGCCGCCATCGGCCTGCAAGACATCGCAGTCGATGAGGATCGAATTCTCGCCCAGCGCCTGCATGTCAACAACAGCACGGAGGCTGCGGCCAATCAACCGACTGATCTCCTGCGTGCGACCACCAAGTTTGCCCTTGACCGATTCACGCTGATTACGCGTGTTGGTTGCGCGGGGCAGCATGGAGTACTCCGCGGTGACCCAGCCTTTGCCTGAATCCTTCAGCCAGCGGGGCACACCAGGTGAAAAGGACGCTGTGCACAAAACCTTGGTGCGGCCAAAGGTGACCAATGCTGAACCCTCTGCGTGTTCGGACCAACCACGCTCGAAGGTGACGGGACGAAGTTCATCGGCTGCACGGCCATCAGATCGGGTCATGGGAGAAGACCCTAGCGAGCAGCGCGGACAGTACCGATCTGCGGACCGATCACCCGGCGACCAAACGACTCAAATTCCGCTGGATCACCGGTCACCAGGAATTCGTGCTCCGGTGGTTCGCTCGTAGCGCGCAGTAACCCACCCGCCATCAACTCCCGGTACACATCTTTGGCGGTTTCTTCGGCACTGGAGACAAGCGTGACGTCGTCGCCCATCACATAGGAAATAGCTCCCGCGAGGAGTGGGTAATGGGTGCAGCCGAGGATGAGCGTGTCGATGTTTTCCGCCTGCAAAGGTTCGAGGTACTCCCGCGCCACCGCAATCACTTCATCGCCACTCGTGACCCCCGATTCAACAAACTCCACGAAACGCGGGCAGGCAACCGAGGTGAGGGAAACATCGGGAGCGGCAGCAAACGCATCGTCATATGCCCGAGATGTGATGGTGGCATTGGTACCGATAACACCTACCCGGCCGCCTCTGGTGGCTGCCGCAGCTCGGCGCACTGCCGGGTGGACCACCTCGATCACCGGGACTTCGTAGCGTTCGCGCGCATCGCGCAATGTTGCAGCACTCGCCGAGTTACAAGCGATGACGAGGGCCTTTACCCCGTTGGCAACCAACTGGTCCATGATTTCGAGCGAGAATTCTCGGACCTGCGCCAAGGGCCTAGGGCCATAAGGGCCACGCGCTGTGTCACCAACATAGAGGACCGATTCGTGCGGAAGCTGGTCCATCACGGCCCGGGCGACAGTCAGGCCGCCAAAGCCGGAATCAAACATGCCAATGGGCGCATCAGTCATAACGTGGTCAGCCTACGGCGCGCCAAGGCCATGTGTGGGGCTGACGGTCTCTACGCTCGGTTCATCGGTCGCTCGGACCGAAGAACTGTGCTTTTAGGAGACTCAATGTCGCAAGACTCCCTCATCAAGCGCCCAGTTGGGGTCACCATCGTGGCGATCCTGATCGTCCTGGCCGCCATCTTCAACATCGTGATTGGCACGCTGCTGATCTTCTCGGCATTTGGCGAGAACCCCACCTTCATTAACCACATCACTGGTGAAGAGATGCAGGTTTCCGGCTTCTACCTGTGGTTCAACGGTGGCCTGATGATCCTGCTCGGCCTGATCTACTTCTGGCTCTCCAAGATGACGATGATCGGCAGCGCATCTGCGCACATGCTCATCTCGATACTTGCTGTGCTGAATATCATCTTCGGTTTCTTCAACCTGGGATACGGCGGCTGGGGCCAGATCATCCTGAACCTGGTCATCCTGCTGATCATCAACACCAATCGCGCAAAGTTGTGGTTTAGCCAATACGCCTGACCACCAGCAATCCGTGGGGCTTCCTAGCGAGCGCTAGCTAGGCCCACAGCTGTCCTTCGAGGGCACTCTCGGCTTCTTCGAGGGTGCCCTCATAGGCGCCGGTAGATAGATACTTCCAGCCGCCATCGCACACAATGAACGCGATATCAGCCTTGCGGCCCTCTTTCTC
>CAIXFB010000396.1 GCA_903918595.1 uncultured Actinomycetes bacterium | reverse complement strand
TCGACATCGCGAATGCGCTCGACCTCCACAATCCACCGCGAAGCCAACCAGGCCCACGGGCACATGGGATCGAACCAGAAATCTGCCTTGATGCTCATGGCACTGAATCTAATGCAAGGATCGGGTCATGACGACTGGAGAAAACCTCACCCGCGCCGAAGCCGCCGACCGCTCCTCGATGATCGCCGTGGAGAACTACCGCGTTGAGCTCGATGTGACGCCGACCGGACCCACGTTCCGTACCAAGACCACCATCACCTTCACCTGCAGCGAGCCCGGCGAGGCCACCTGGGTCGACCTGATCGCACCCGAAGTCACCCGCATCGAGTTGAACGGCATCGACATCGACCACACGTTCGCCTACAACGGCGCACGGATCACCCTGGCCACAACATCAGCCCACAACACCGTGGTGATCGAGGCGAACGGTGCCTTCATGAACACCGGGGAGGGCCTGCACCGATTCATCGATCCAGTTGATAACGAGACCTACCTCTATACCCAGTTTGAATCAGCAGATGCACGACGCATGTATGCATGTTTTGAGCAGCCTGACCTCAAGGCAACATTCCAGTTGAGCGTGACCGCGCCAGATCATTGGAAAGTAGTCAGCAACTCCCCCTCGCCAGCACCAACCCCGGTCCGAGATGGGGTTGCGCATTGGGATTTTGAGCCGACTCCCCGGATGTCCACGTACATCACCGCACTCGTCGCTGGTCCATACAGCGAGGTGCGCGATGAATACGTGGGCCCGCACGGCACCTACCCACTCGCGATTTATTGCCGCAACTCACTCGCCGAATTCCTCGATGCCAACGAGATCTTCACGGTCACCAAACAAGGCTTTGAATTCTTTGAGCGCCAGTTCGGCGTGCCGTACCCCTTCGCCAAGTACGACCAACTTTTTGTGCCAGAGTTCAATGCGGGCGCGATGGAGAACGCCGGTTGCGTCACCATCCTTGAGGATTACATCTTCCGTTCACGCGTGACTAATGCCGCCTACGAACAACGAGCCAACACGATCCTGCACGAGTTGGCGCACATGTGGTTTGGCGATCTGGTCACCATGACCTGGTGGGATGACCTGTGGTTGAACGAGTCATTTGCCGAATGGGCGGCCCACCACGCAAATGTGCACGCAACCAAATACACCGATGCGTGGACCACGTTTGCAAACCTGCGCAAAGCGTGGGCCTACCGCCAGGATCAGTTGCCCTCCACCCATCCCATTGCCGCCGACATGGTCGATCTTGATTCAGTGCGCGTCAATTTCGATGGCATCACGTACGCGAAGGGTGCCTCCGCGCTGCGGCAACTCGTGGCGTGGGTCGGCGAGGAACATTTCTTGGCCGGTTTACATAACTACTTTGTGAAGCATGCGTGGAAGAACACGCAACTCACCGATCTGTTGGTGGAACTCGAAGCGACAAGTGGCCGGGATCTGGGCGACTGGACCAGGGAGTGGCTGCAGACCAGTGGCGTCAATCAGTTGCGCCCGCTTGTGACCGTTGATGAACAAGGTACTTACACATCGGTGCAGATTGAGCAGTTGCCGCCCTCGGCACCCGCCGGAATCGAGCAGGTGTTGCGCTCGCACCGGGTCGGCATCGGACTCTTCGATCTGACCTCCAAGGGATTCACGCGCCGGGATGGATTCGAGATCGATGTGGTCGGAGCACTTACCGACGTGCCACAACTTGCGGGCGTCAACCAACCGGATCTACTTCTCGTCAATGATGGCGACCTCACTTTTGCAAAGGTTCGCCTCGATGCGAAGAGTTGGGCATCGGTCACTGAACACATTGGCGATCTGGATGATCCACTTGCCCGCGCAGTGATCTGGGGCGCAGCCTGGGACATGACCCGAGATGCCGAGGTCAGCACCCGCGACTTCTTGACCCTCGTGCTTTCAGGTGTGCAAAAGGAATCCGATGTTGGCGTTGTTCAGGGGGTCCTTCGCCAGTTGCGCGCAGCAATCGATCAGTACGCAGCGCCTGAACATCGCGATGAATACCTGATCACTTTGTCTGATGCGACGATGAAATTTGCGCTCGAGGCCGAGGCCGGCAGCGACCACCAGCTGGCATTCACCCGCACGTTTGCAGCTGCTGCAACCACCCCAACCCAATTGGACCTCGTGAACAGTTTGTTCATGGGAAAGACTGAGTGGCCAGGCCTTGCCATTGATACTGACATGCGCTGGTTCTTACTCGAGCAACTGGTCAGCGCTGGTCGCAGTGAGATCGATGAGATCGAGGCGGAAGTTCGTCGAGATGACACCGCGACCGGTCATCGCTACGCCGCAGCGGCGCGGGCAAGTCGCCCGTCCCCGGAGGCGAAGGAACTCGCGTGGGCTGACATCTTCGAGCGCACCGATCTGCCTAACGCCATCGTGGAGGCGAACATCGGCGGCTTTGTGCAGCCCGGTCAACGTGAACTTCTGGCGGCCTTCGTCGATCGCTACTTTGCTGCCCTGCCAGAAGTGTGGGAACACCGCACGATGGAGATCGCACAAAGTGTGACCAGTGGGCTCTATCCCGCATACAACGTGAGTGATCACACCATCGCAGCCACCGATGCATTCCTCGCCCAAGACTTGAACTCGGCGTTGCGTCGACTAGTCAGTGAAGGACGCGATGGAGTGTTGCGAGCAATGCGGGCGCAACAGCGCGACCGTGAAGCTGGCTAAGAACTAGTAGTTAGCGTCAGGCTGGTTCGGACAAGTGCAGCACCCGCGGGGTACGCGCATGCTCAGCAAGCACGAGAACCGCAGAGCGCAATCCGCCGGTGATATCGCCGGCTGCCATCGACGATTTCACCGCGAGCAGCGCAAACTCGCATGAGCGGTCGTTCAGAGCGATGCGGGCATCAGGACCTGTTGCTACCTGAGCGTGGGTGCCAGATGGATCAATTGCGAGGACCACTGCAGATGCGGGAGTCGCGCAGGTGCTCAGCACCCGGGCTGCGGTGTCTCCACCAGCGGTGACGTCATCGACCAGCACAACAAATTCGAGGCCACAGATCTGGTGGGCAAGATCCACTGCATCTTGCAACGAGGGAGCAGCGAACTCGCCAACGGTGAAAGGTGCTTCGATCGAGATTTCGGCTCCGCCAACAGCAGCCGGCGGAAATGCCGGGTCGCGCGGCAGCCGCGACGGATCTGGTGCGGCACCGCTGCTGCGCACGAGGGTTACCAGCGCACCAGCCTCGATGCCTGATGCGCTCGATCGCCACACCGGCACATACGTGAACAGAGCAATCACCGAAGCCAAGGCAACGGGAATTCCAACAAAGAGCAGGATCAACGTTGAGGTCTCCACTGACTCATTCTATTCAAGGGCCCCAGATCAACTGCTCGCCGGCTGAACCGAAGCGATCACCGCATCTTGTAGCGGACCGGATTGCTGCACATCTTCGAGAAGCACCCCGTTGCCATGCGCATCACTCAACGGCACGCGCCAGTTCGGGTACTCCTGATCCGTGCCGGGCTGATTCTGGGCCCGTCGATCGCCAACCAGATCCGGGATCGCCACCCCGAGCAGCCGGGACGGTGCAGCTGCCAACGCCCGATGCAGGGCGATCAACACCTGATCGAGCCCCTCTTCGGAGTCAGTGTCAACATCCCACGCGAGCATTCCACGCTG
>CAIXFB010000395.1 GCA_903918595.1 uncultured Actinomycetes bacterium | reverse complement strand
GAGCAGAACAACATCGATTGGGCTCGCAAACTTGAAGAAGCAGGCGTGCACGTCGTCTACGGCCTCGTCGGCCTGAAAACACACAGCAAACTCTCCATGGTGGTTCGAAATGATGGTGACCAACTACGGCGGTATTGCCATATCGGCACTGGCAATTACCATCCAAAGACTGCTCGGCTGTATGAAGATTTCGGTCTCCTGACCTGCAATCCTGATGTGGGCGAAGACGTTTCCAACCTGTTCAATGTGCTTTCCGGTTATTCCCTGAACACCGAATATGACCGCTTCCTGGTTGCACCGCATTCTGTGCGAAGCGGGCTCATTGTGCGTATTGAGCGCGAGATCGAACACCATCGCGCCGGACGGCCTTCAGGTATTCGGTTCAAGTGCAATGCCCTCGTCGATGAGGAAATCATCGATGCGCTCTACCGTGCCTCACAAGCTGGTGTGCCTATTGATATCTGGGTGCGCGGAATTTGCGCGTTGAAGCCAGGGGTTCCAGGACTGAGTGAGACCGTTCGAATCATCAGCATCCTTGGTCGCTTCCTCGAGCACTCCCGCGCGTATGCATTCGTGAACGGTGGAAACCCGTCGGTGTGGATCGGCTCAGCAGATCTCATGCACCGCAATCTTGATCGTCGAGTCGAGACGCTCGTGAGCATTGCTGATCCCGAACAGAATGCCGAGATCCTCTCCTACTTCGATTTGGCCTTTTCACCAGAAATTTCGGTGTGGCATCTGCACTCTGACGGCACCTGGACCCGTGATGTATCCACCAAGGATGGAAAGCGGCTTCAGGACTACCAGGAGATGCTGATCGATGTGAAGCGGAAACGTGGTTCCTTTCAGTGAGTGGCGACCACCCTTCTGCACACCGCGAGGTAGAAATAAAAATGCGGGTGTCTCAGGATTTTGACGTGACACCGTATGTGGTTGATCTGCCAGACGTCACATCCATCGGACCAAGCACGGTGCGGATGAGCGCCGCTTATCACGACACTCGCGAACTCACCCTCCTGCGTTGGGGTATCACGATGCGTAGGCGTGAGGGTGGGGCTGATGCGGGATGGCACCTGAAACTTCCAGTCGCAGAGGGAATCGAAGGCGCCCGAGATGAATTGCATCTGCCTTTGGTCAGTGGCGATAACGGACAGATCCCCGCTGAATTCTCCGCCGTGGTGGCCCCACTCCTCAGAAACAAAGAAGTTGCGCACCTCGCTGATGTGAACACCACTCGAACCACCTACACATTGGTCGACCAGCAGGGCATCGCTCTTGTTGAGATTGCTGATGATCGTGTGAGCGTCGAACGCGGAAGTGGAGTGGATAAGCAGGTAGTCAATACTTTTCATGAAATCGAAGCGGAGATTCTGCACGATACCCAGGGCGCGATGGACCTGCTCCGAACGTTCCAAGCTCGAGTGATGCAAGCAGGTGCCGAACCAAGCAGCCTCTCTAAAGTTGCTTCAGCCCTTGGACCACTTGCCAGTTCCCCACCAGATGTCCCAGACATGGGCACACTTGCGAAGGACTGCTTGGCAGTTGACCTCATTCGTCAAGTGATCGCCGAACACACCCGCCATTTACTGGTGTCTGATGTAGGCATCCGGCGCGGGCTCCCTGATTCAATTCATCAGATGCGGGTG
>CAIXFB010000394.1 GCA_903918595.1 uncultured Actinomycetes bacterium | reverse complement strand
TAGGACCACTTGCTTCCTTCCCGAAACGTATGTCACGATGTATGGCATGAAGCGAACTACCGTGTACTTCCCTGAGGAATTGAAAGCACGCCTTGAAGAAGAAGCCACTCGGCGTGGTGTATCGGAGGCCGAACTCATTCGTGAGGCGGTGGATAAAGAGGTGCGCCGCGGACGCTTAACTGGTGGGATCTTCACCGGTGGCGGCCTTGATGCGCGAGACATTGAGTCAGGCGATGCCATGGAAGGGTTTGGCCGAGTTTGATCATCCTTGACACCAGCGTGCTTTATGCCTATTTCCGGGCAGATGATCCTGATCACCACGATGTGGTCGACCTGCTCAATCAGGGAGATCAACTCATCGTGAGTCCATACGTCATCGCGGAATTGGACTACCTCTTGGCTACCAGAGCCGGTCAAAGAGTAGAGGTCCAGATGCTGGTTGATGTGAGTAGTGGCTCCTTTGAGCTACCGATCATGGGAGCTGCGGACCTGCTCAGTTGCGCAGAAGTTATCTCGCGCTTCGCAGCTCAAAACATTGGAGTCGCAGATGCCTCGCTAGTAGTACTCGCCGATCGTTATCAGACCAATCGGATTGCAACATTGGACCACCGACATTTTTCTGTTCTTCGCAACAAAAATAATGAACGTTTCACAATTTTGCCGGGATGACGCGGAACACCGGAATTTCCCGCTGCGCATTCTCTTTGTACATCCGATAGCCAGACCACTTGTCCACCAATAGGTCATATAACCGGTCCGCGTCAGGTCCATAAACTTCTTCGAACGTGACATCGATGATGTTCCCGTCGATCTCCATGCGGCCTTGTGGGTGGGCACGCACGTTGTGCACCCAACCGGGAACCTTCTCCTGGCCCGCATTGGAACCAGTAACCGCCCACACTCCCGCTTGTTCATGTTGATCATCAGGAACGGCAAGGAGTGGGTTGGTGCGCCATTCACCTGAGCGCCGACCAAGTGAGGTGATCCAAATGACTTGGACGCCGCCGGGGAAAGTGCGCCAGAGTCGGCCTCCGGAAAGTTTGTGCACGATGCGGTGGGCAACGGTGGTGGAGCGCAGGGCCGCACCCCACACCGTGTCGTATGCCCTGTTACCCATAAAAGAAAAGGGTAGCCACCTATAGTCCGCACATGAACTCATCTGTGACATTGCGCAAAGCAATCGCATTGACCGCTGCCGGAATCCTCGCAGCAGGAACCGCACTATTCGCAGCCCCCGGCGCGAGTGCTGCAAAAGCTGACCTGGTCTGGTACTTGAGCAGCCCCGAGCGGACGGTGGTGGATCTCCCACCGACCGGTCCCAGCATCGGTGACATCACAGTCTCCAACGGCGATGTGACCGAAGTCCCTGGCAAGATCGCGGTCGGTTTCTATACGACCAGCCAGGTGACCGTCCGCGTCAATATTCCGGGCGGCCGTGAAATTCGCGACGTCGACCTTGCAATCTCCGCACCGGGTGGCGTCATCTACCTGACGTCAATCATCCGGGCCAACTCAGGCACACCGCCCACGAAGGCCCAGACTTTCGCGATCATTGGTGGCACCGGCAAATACGAAGGAGTCGCCGGTCAAGCCATCCACAGTGGATTCACCGCGCAGGGCTCGAAGATTTCATTCTTCTTCACTGGCTGAGAAAATACGAAGCCGATCGGTGTCGCGTAGTGTTCGGCCATGAACTCATCATCGACATTGCGCACAGTGATCGCCCTCGCAGCTGCCTCCTTCATCGCGGCCGGAACCGCATTCATCGCGGCCCCCAGCGCGAGTGCGGCCAAGGCAGATCTGGTCTGGTACTTCGATCGGACTTTCCGTGAGGTGATCGACGGTGGCGTCCCGGGCAATAGCCATGGCGACATCACCGTCACCAATGGAAATGTCAGCGAGGTCCGCGGAGGCAAGTCTGTCGGTTCCTACGCG
>CAIXFB010000393.1 GCA_903918595.1 uncultured Actinomycetes bacterium | reverse complement strand
TGAATGTTTCACGCGAAACCTTCGAGTTATCCGGGAATTAGGAGACGCGAATAACTACGAATCGTGTGGGCTCTTCACCCTCGGACTCACTGGCCAGGCCGGCCTCAGCCACAACGTCATGGACGACCTTGCGTTCGAATGGAGTCATTGGGTCCATCCGAACCGGGGCGGATGTGCGCTGGGCTTCAGCGATCGCCTCCCGGGCCTTCTCCGCCAACATTTGGCGCTGAGCCGCCCGGTGTCCGGCGATATCGAGCATCAATCGTGAGCGCTCACCAGTTTCCCGAGTGGCAGCGAGGCGGGTCAGCTCCTGAAGGGCTTGGAGTACTTCGCCATCGGCTCCAACGAGATTACTGAGATCACCTTGATTGACCTCAACCACTGACACCATCGCCCGGTTTCCCTCAACGTCAATGTCGATGTCTCCGTCTAGATCAGCAATGTCAAGGAGAGCTTCAAGGTAGTCAGCAGCAGCGTCGCCCTCTTGTTCCAGGAGGTTTACTGATGCTTCGGTCTTCTCACTCATCTTGCTCCTACTTTTTCTTCCGCTTGGCGCGGGGGGCTCGTTTGGGTTGTACCCGGGGAGTGTTTTCCGACGGGGTGTCGGTAACTTCTTCAATGACAACGGTTCCGGACTTTCTTGCCAACTTGTCCGCCTTCCGCTTTTCCTTCGCATCAAAAGCTGGGGTCCCTGGTTGCGGGTTATTACGAATGACCCAGAACTGCTGACCCATCGACCACAGGTTCGTGGTGAACCAGTAGATGAGGACACCGATCGGGAAGTTCACGCCACCAACTGCAAAAACGATGGGGAATACATACAGCAGGATCTTCTGTTGGCGCACCATCGGGTTATCCGGCGCAGTGTTCTTCACGATCAATTGGCGCTGAGTTAAGAACGTGGTGGCCGACATCAAGATGATCAAAATGAAGGCGAGGATGCGGGTGTTAGTGGGATTGGGAGATTGATCCGCATTCCAGAATGTTGCGTACAACGGCACACCGAAGATCGAGGCGTCATGGGCCACGTCGAGGAGATACTCATACTGCGGCCAGTTGAAAACACCCTCGGGGACTTTCATGGCGATGCCCTGCAACACACTAAACAACGCGAAGAAGATGGGGGCCTGCAACAGGATTGGCAGACATGAAGCGAGAGGGTTGGTGCCAGTTTCCTTGTACAGCTTCATCATTTCTTGCGACTGGCGCTCACGGTCACCCGCGTACTTCTTCTGAATCTCTTTCATCTGCGGCTGAATTATTTGCAAGCCGCGCTGCGCCTTGATCTGCTTAACGAAGAGCGGAATCAGCAAAATACGGATGACCAGCACAAGTCCGACGATTGATAGTGCCCAGGTCCAGCCACTGGCTGGATCCATGAACGTGCTCAGCAGTTGGTGGAACTGGACGAGAACCCAGCTCACCGCTGTACGGAGCCAATCGAGAATGAACATCTTTGAAGTCAATCTCCTACATAGTCGAAGTCATGCTGATCAAGTCGTACTGCCGTACTGAGCGCCGAGCCGATCCCGACCATCCGGGTGGATAGCTGGCAGCCAATACCCCTTGGCTGGAACAGGGTCGAGGCCACCGCCATTCCAAGGATTGCACCGTAGTAGACGCCAGACGGCCAAGATTAGGCCCTTACCCGAACCGTGCGTGCGGATGGATCCCCATGCGTACGCAGAACAGCTCGGGTGGAAACGACAACTTGGTGTGAGGACCGGAGAGATCACCCGTTGGTACACCCAGATCAATGCCAGCAGCACCTGTGCCAGAAGGAATCCAAGGGTGTGATCCCACACCCACAAGACACCCCGGCCGAGCCGCCTCATCCGCGACTTTCCAGTTTGACGAGCGCCCGGGCAATGCCTTCCACAACATCGCCTTGCAGCGACCGACTCTCAGCAGCTCCTGGCAACGCACGGACCACCCACTGTGAACCTTCGGGAATCTCGGCTAGTCGAGAAGCAAACGCTGCCCTGATCCGCCGAGCGGTCCGGTGGCGTGCAACTGAGTTACCGACGGACTTGCCAATCGTGAGTCCCATTCGAGGCGGACCATCACCAGTTGTGGCTAGAACGTGTAAAACCACCGCGCCGGCAGTAATTCGAACCCCACGGCGGGTGGTTTCACGAAACTGAGGTGCCGACCGCATCCGGTTCGACGCGGGCAACATGCGAACTCCGTCAGGCGGAGAGGCGCTCGCGGCCCTTTGACCGACGAGCGGCCAGGATGCTGCGCCCAGCACGGGTACGCATGCGAGCCCGGAAGCCGTGGGTCTTGGCCCGACGACGGGTATTGGGCTGGAAAGTGCGCTTCATGGCCGGACTCCTGCGTTGGTGGGGATGAGCCTGCTGAGATTACGGCCAACACTGCACTTGGGTCAAACCGGGTCCGTTCATCGCTACCTGACGCTTATCCACAAGCTAGTCAAGCTCCCACAAATGGCTTGTCTGGGAAGGTCCGACGAGATATGGTTCTGGCCGCTAGTCCACATCTGTGGATAACCATGTGGATGAGTTGCGGAAAATACGAAGAGAGGTGGAATGCGTGGCTGACGAAACTGACCTTACAGAGGTATGGAATCAGACCTTGAGCCGGCTTTCCGATGGTTCTCTCAACCCCCAGCAGCGGGCGTTTGTCAGCCTCACGCGGCCACTTGGGCTCGTCGAAGACACCGCTCTCATCGCGGCCCCAAACGAATTCACAAAAGACGTACTCGAAACACGGTTGCGGCCAGCTGTTGTCGCTGCCCTGTCAGACATTCTGGGCAGAGAAATGCGTCTCGCTGTCACAGTAGATCCCTCCATCAGCACCGACCTCGATGAAACAGCCACCGATGAGGCAGCTGATGCCACCTACGCAGATGATTTCCCGCCCATTCCAGACGAGCCTTTCCGCCCTGGCACTGGCTCACCATCCACCCGGGTCGAAGATGCCCGACTGAACAACAAATACGTCTTCGACACCTTCGTGATCGGGTCCAGTAATAGATTTGCCCACGCCGCCGCAGTGGCTGTTGCTGAGCAACCGGCACGCGCCTATAACCCACTCTTTATTTACGGTGGTTCTGGGTTGGGGAAAACGCATTTGCTGCATGCCATCGGGCATTACACAAAGACTTTGTACAAGGGAACTCATGTGCGTTATGTGAGTTCAGAGGAATTCACCAATGAGTTCATCAACAGCATCCGTGACGATAAGGCCGGGGTATTCCAAAGGCGGTACCGAGATGTTGACGTTCTTCTCGTTGATGATATTCAGTTCCTGAGTGGAAAAGTCCAGACCCAGGAAGAGTTTTTTCACACTTTCAACACTCTTCACAATGCAAACAAGCAGATCGTCATCACATCGGATCTGCCACCAAAACAGCTTCAGGATTTCGAAGATCGGATGAGGTCACGCTTTGAATGGGGTCTCATTACCGACGTTCAACCTCCCGATCTCGAAACCCGAATTGCTATTCTGCGAAAGAAGAGTGTCCAAGAGCGGCTGGTGGCTCCGCCAGAAGTTCTTGAATACATTGCCTCGAAGATCTCAAGCAACATTCGCGAGCTTGAAGGCGCACTCATCCGAGTGACGGCATTTGCCTCGTTGAATCGTCAGCCGGTAGATCTCACCATCACTGAGATCGTGTTGAAGGATCTCTTGCCCTCAGAAGCTGGGCCAGAGATCACTGCCGCGCAGATCATGGGCGCCACAGCTCAATACTTCGGGGTGACAGTTGATGATCTGTGTGGGGCTAGTCGTTCCAGAGTCTTGGTAACCGCACGCCAGATCGCTATGTACCTATGCCGTGAACTCACTGATCTGTCCCTACCCAAAATTGGTCAGACTTTTGGTGGCCGGGATCACACAACGGTGATGCACGCCGACCGGAAGATTCGCCACTTGATGGCAGAACGACGCAGCTTGTTCAACCAGGTGACCGACCTCACGAGCCGAATTAAGTCACAACCTCGAGTGATGTGAGAACTGTGAGGTGTTCCTCACTTGTAACACCCATCACACCTGTCCCCACTCTTTCCACAGATGTGTACAAGGGTTGTGTATAAAGGTGTGGGTAACTTGCCAAAAATGGACATATCGCATCAAAATTGACAAATAGTGACTGATTCGCCAAACCCTTTCCCCATACGTGGACAGCTTGTGGATAAGTTCCCCTTGGTATCAGCGCATCTCAACGTCAAGTGTGGAGAAGTTGTCATTATTTGTGGAAATACATTGCTGAGGTGTGCTCTTCCCACATGTTCGGGCGGCCACCCACAATTACGTCCACAACTCACCCCCAGTGCGAAAGTTGCATTACTCGGGCGAAACAACCCTTATCCACAGTTTCCACAGCACCTACTACGACTACTACCTATATCTATAGCCATGAATAACAAGCAGTAACTACCCACTACCGCTGTGGACTTCTCTCCTGCCACACTTACCCTTCATTCGTTGTTGGAGGACAGGTTGAAGTTTCGCGTCGAAAGAGATGTTCTAGCCGAGGCTGTGGCATGGGCTGCTCGAACTCTGCCAACACGTCCTTCACTGCCAGTTCTTGCAGGTGTTGTACTTGATGCGACAAGTGGATCCCTACAACTCAGCAGCTTCGATTACGAAGTCTCCGCTCGAGTTGATGTCAGTGCTGATGTTGATGAACCAGGTCGTGTTCTGGTCTCTGGTCGCTTATTAGCAGATATTGCCCGTTCACTTCCGGCACAACCAGTTGTAATGCAGACAGATGGAACACGAGTCACGATCACCTGCGGCCGATCAACATTTGCATTACCAACTCTCCCTGTTGAGGATTACCCGCAATTACCAGCAATGCCTGGGGTTGCCGGTTCAGTCCCATCTGATGTTTTTGCTGCAGCTGTTGCGCAGGTAGCGATCGCTGCTGGCCGCGATGACACGCTGCCCACACTCACAGGTGTGCGCATGGAGATTGATGGATCCACCATCGTGTTAGCGGCTACCGATAGATATCGACTTGCAGTACGTGAATTTTCCTGGACACCAACATCATCATCAATTTCCGCAACAGCACTAGTGCCAGCGAAAACACTGTCTGATGCTGCAAAGTCACTTGCTGGTGGAGATTCAGTCTCTATCGCCCTGACCCCAGACGCAGAAGGACTTATCGGTTTCGAAGGGGAAGGTCGTCGTAGCACCACGCGTCTTCTCGACGGAGAATTTCCCAAGTACCGCTCACTACTACCAAATGAGAGTTCAACCGTTGCATCAGTAGATACCCAAGCCCTCATCGACGCCGTCAAGCGAGTTGCCTTGGTAGCTGAGAGGAACACTCCGGTTCGGTTAACGTTCGATGGTTCGGAAGTTTCCCTCCGCGCTGGTGCTGGCGATGATGCGCAAGCATCGGAAGTCGTCGAAAGTGTTACCGAGGGCGATGTCATTGAAATCGCTTTTAACCCCGGTTACCTCATCGATGGCTTGGCCGCAATCAACTCACCCGTTGCTCGCTTCTCATTTACTCAGTCAACTCGACCAGCGGTTATCACGGGCGTTAGTGATGTCAGTGCAGCATCATCCGATGCGTACCGATACCTGCTGATGCCGGTGCGCCTGACAGGCTGACGAGTGTGGATTCAAGCTCTTACCCTGACTGACTTTCGTTCTTACGAAACACTCAGTCTTGAATTTGAGCAAGGCGTAAATCTCTTGGTTGGGCCCAATGGTCAAGGGAAAACAAACATCGTTGAAGCAATTGGCTACCTCTCCACCCTGTCGAGTCATCGGGTTGCTGCCGATCTTCCACTCGTTCGTTTCGGCACAGAAAGTGCAGTGATCGCCGCACGAATCGGTGAAGGTGATCGCACCGTAACCCTGGAGATGCAGATCAATCCAGGCAAGGCGAACAAAGTGCGGATCAACCGAGCTACCGCTGTGAAAGCACGAGATGCACTCGGCGTTGTGCGCACTGTGGTGTTTGCACCAGAAGATCTAGCGATCGTTAAGGGTGACCCGGCAGAGCGTCGTCAATTCATTGATCGTTTACTTGTGCAACGAACCCCGCGTATGGCAGGGGTCATTGCCGATTATGAACGTGTACTCAAACAAAGAAACGCATTACTGAAGTCCGCATTCAGTGCCCGTGGCGATGCTGCAATCGCTGACACACTTCAGGTGTGGGACGAGCAACTCAGTGCTTTGGGTGCCGAACTCACGGCGTCTCGCATCTCCACGTTGATGGACATGCGCAGTCCGGTGGTGCATGCCTACCGAGATGTTGCTGGTGCAGGGGCCGCTGTGAGCCCCACTGATCTCACCCTGACCTACACAGCAAAAGCACTGGGAGAGTTACCCGACCCAGGTCCTGACATCGATGCCTGGCGGTCGATTCTTGCCTCAGCGTTGCTCGAGCGACGCAGAGAAGAATTAGTGCGTGGCTTGACCTTAGTAGGCCCGCACCGCGACGATTTTTTGCTTACATTGGGTGGTCTACCGGTGAAGGGTTTTGCCTCCCATGGAGAGGCGTGGTCCGTTGCGCTGGCACTGCGTTTAGGTTCAGCCGAAGTTCTCCGTGAAGACGGCATTGATCCCATCGTGATTCTTGACGACGTGTTCGCAGAGTTAGACGTGGCCCGTCGCGAGCGCTTGATCGAGCTCATTGCCCCGTCAACTCAAGTTTTCATTACGGCTGCAGTGCAGGAAGATGTACCCGTGCACCTCACTGCGACCACGTTTACGGTGCGTAGAGGCGCGGCTGAACGATGACCGAACCAACCCAACCAGATTCCACCCAGGCCAGTGACGATGTTGCAGCACGCGCTCTTCGACGGGCGACCGGGGCCAGTTCAAGCAAGGCAGGCTCGAGTCGCCTACCAAGAGCCCCACGCCGCATGGGCGAATACCGAGATCCACAACTCCTGGGCAGCGCCCTCAATTCACTTATTGCCGACCAAGGGTGGAGCACCCAAACCGCTACTGCGGACGTGCTCTCCAGATGGTCTGAGATTGTGGGCGCAGACCTTGCCGAGCATGTGACTCCACAAGGCTTCAACGAGGGTGAGCTCACCTTGATCGCTGATTCCACGACCTGGGCCACCCAAGTGCGCCTACTCCTGCCACAGGTCCACCAAACCCTGGATAAGGCACTTGGCAAGGGTGTTATCACCAAAATCACGATCAACGGCCCTACTGCCCCGTCCTGGGTGAAAGGACCTCGTCGGGTGAAAGGTCGAGGCCCGCGTGACACTTACGCGTAAATGGCCCACCAAGGCCCCCGATACGGGCGATCTCACCTAATTCGTAGG
>CAIXFB010000392.1 GCA_903918595.1 uncultured Actinomycetes bacterium | reverse complement strand
TTGATCGCGTCTTGATGCGAACCTGAGAAAGCCGTGTAAACGAGGTCGCCACCATAGGGATGACGCTCGTGGACTGGAATTTGATTGCAGTATTCGACCGTGCGACGAATCTCATCGATGTTGCCGAAATTGATTTGTGGGTCGATTCCTTGGCTGAACAGGTTCATTCCGAGCGTGACGAGACACACGTTGCCGGTGCGCTCCCCATTGCCGAACAGACACCCCTCAATGCGATCGGCACCTGCAAGGTAGCCGAGCTCGGCCGCTGCCACTGCTGTACCGCGATCGTTGTGAGGGTGCAGGGAAAGGACGATGGAATCGCGGCGGTCCAGATGTCGACTCATCCACTCAATGGAGTCTGCGTAAACATTTGGAGTGGCCATTTCAACTGTTGCCGGCAGGTTGAAAATGATTTTGTGATCTGGAGTCGGTTGCCAGACTTCAGTCACGGCATTGCAAACCTCGAGAGCAAAATCCAGTTCCGTTCCGGTGTAGGACTCTGGGGAGTACTCGAAGTAGATGTCAGTTTCGTCTGACATCTCATCGGCAAATTTTTGGCACAGTTGTGCGCCATGGACAGCTATGTCGATGATCCCTTGTCGATCGAGTCCAAACACCACGCGCCGCTGCAACGTGGAGGTCGAGTTATAGAGATGGACGATTGCTTGTTTGGCACCACGAATAGATTCAAAGGTCCGTTCGATGAGATGCTCTCGAGATTGGGTCAGCACCTGAATGACGACGTCGTCTGGAATGAGATCTTCTTCAATGATCTGGCGCACGAAATCAAAATCGGTTTGAGAGGCTGAGGGGAACCCAACTTCGATTTCTTTGTAACCCATTTCCACCAGTAACTGGAACATCCGAAGTTTGCGCTGGGGAGTCATTGGATCGATTAATGCCTGATTGCCATCGCGTAGATCCACGGCACACCACCGAGGTGCAGCGTCAATGACCTTGGTGGGCCACGTGCGATCGGGCAAATCGATCGGCGTGAAAGGTTGGTAGCGCTGCCACGGCATGGGCGATGATTGCTGGGCGGTGCGGGCTAGGTATGAAGCGTTGCGCTCGAAACTCATGTCTGTTGCTCCTGATGGGATCATTTATCAGTCTGGGAGTGACCGGCACAGCGAGCACCCGCGACGAGGTGGCCGGTGGACTAGGCCTCGTCGCGGCTGCGAAGGAGCAGAGCGTTGGACATGGTTCCCACAGGATATCAGGGGGATAGGTAGGCTTTCGCCCTATGTCGGAGACCTTGAATCTTGCCCTTATCCCTGGTGATGGAATCGGAACCGAAGTGGTCGCTGAGGCCATGAAGGTCCTTGATGCGATCGCGCCAGCCGCAGGGATCAGCGTCACCTCAACCGAGTACGACCTCGGGGCCCGCAGATACAACGCGACGGGGGAGTTGCTACCTGACGCTGTAGTGGAGGAGCTGCGCGGATACGACGCCATCCTGCTCGGAGCCATTGGGGATCCCTCGGTGAAGCCGGGTGTACTAGAGCGCGGGGTATTGCTACCACTCCGATTCCTTATGGACCACCACGTGAACCTGCGCCCGGTGAAGCTGTACCCGGGCGTGACGGGACCGCTTGCTGGGCTTGGCCCAGATGACATCGATTTCATTGTGTGCCGGGAAGGCACCGAAGGGCCCTATGTGGGCGCAGGTGGCTTTCTGCGCAAAGGCACCCCGCAGGAGGTGTCCACTGAAGTGAGCCTGAATACCGCGTTTGGAGCGGAGCGCATCATCAGAGATGCCTTTGACCGTTCGTTACGGCGGGACAAGAAAGTGACGTTGGTGCACAAGACCAACGTGTTGGTGCATGCCGGCGATACCTGGCAGCGGGTATTTGATCGGGTGAGGCTTGAGTACCCAAATGTCGCCACTGACTACTGCCACGTAGATGCAGCAGCGATGTTCTTCCTCACCGATCCAGGGCGATTCGACGTGGTGGTGACCGACAACCTCTTCGGTGACATTCTCACCGATATTGGTGCTGCCATCGGTGGCGGAATTGGACTGGCTGCGAGTGGCAATATCGATCCGTCGCGCAGCAACCCATCCATGTTTGAACCGGTTCATGGTTCAGCACCCGATATTGCTGGTCAGGGTAAGGCTGATCCCACCGCGACCGTGATGTCTCTGGCTATGTTGCTCGATCATGTGGGTCAGGCTGAAGCTGCTGGTTGGGTTGAGGCTGCGGTTGCCCAAGATCTATCCACCCGGGGATCGGCAGTTCGTTCAACTTCAACAATCGGTGATTCGCTAGCTGCATTAGCCGCTGCAGGCCACTAGCTAGAGCTAGCCTTCACTTCCTGACCCTTTAAAGGAGTTCGCATGACCCAGACGCCTCCGATCCCGCAGGGCTCAGCGTTGTGGCCGATTGATGTGACGACGTCATCGAATCCAACGCCGTCTGCTCGTCGCGCTGAAGTACTCGCAGACCCCGGTTTCGCAAAGTTTCCGACGGATCACATGGTGCACGCGACGTGGACCGCGGATGCCGGTTGGCACGGCGCAGAGTTGATTCCGTACGGACCTCTGGTCTTCGATCCCACGGCGAATTTCTTGCACTATGGGCAGGCGATCTTTGAGGGACTCAAGGCCTACAGGTACGCAGATGGATCCATCAAAACCTTTCGTCCGTTCCGCAATGCCACCAGGTTTGCCAATTCGGCTCGGCGGCTGGCGATGGCTGAACTTCCCGAGGAACTTTTTGTAGCCTCGATCGAAGCCCTCGTCCGCGCAGATAACGAGTGGGTGCCCTCTGATGCAGAAAAGTCGCTCTATCTGCGGCCATTCATGTTGGGAACCGAACTGGGGTTGGGGGTGCGCCCCTCTGCGCGCTACGACTACTACTTGATCGCAGCGCCGGCGGGAGCGTATTTCCCGCAGGGGATCAAGCCGGTGAGTGTGTGGCTCTCGGATGATTACGTTCGGGCTGCCGCTGGTGGCACTGGTGAGGCAAAGTGCGCGGGTAACTACGCAGCCTCGCTCATCGCCCAGGCTGAAGCTGCCCAGCACGGCTGTGATCAAGTCGTGTGGCTCGATGCGGTCGAGCGCCGTTGGGTCGAGGAAATGGGTGGAATGAATCTGTACTTCGTGTACGGGTCCGGAGATTCCGCGCGATTGGTCACCCCGAAATTGACCGGCTCGCTGCTCCCCGGGATCACCCGCGACTCTCTTCTGACGGTGGCCGAGGATCTTGGGATCAGAGCCGAAGAGGGCTCCATCAGTGTTGAGGACTGGCGCGATGGGTGTGCCTCAGGGGAGATCACCGAGGTTTTTGCCTGCGGAACGGCTGCCGTCATCACCCCGGTTGGCACCGTCAAGTCTCGAAATCTTGGCTCGTGGGAGATCTCCGGGGGTGCCACCGGTGAGGTGACGATGCGCCTGCGGGGTGCCCTTTTGGATATTCAGACGGGGCAGGTGCCAGATCGGCACAATTGGTTGCACACCATCTGCTGACACGCATGTGACTGATGTGGCAGACTTAGGGCCATGTTGATCACGGTTGCGGGCGCTTGGCCTCTTTCCGTGTCCATCATTATTCTTTAGCGCGTCGATTCTTTCTATCGACGCGCAGCCCTTCGCACCCGCGGGGGGCTTTTTGATTGAGATGAGGACCGCATGACCCGCCCCGACGCTTTTCATGTCTATGACACGACTCTGCGAGACGGTGCCCAGAGAGAAGGCATCTCGTACTCAGTCAACGACAAGCTCGCGGTCGCGCGCTTGCTGGATGAATATGGCGTTGGCTTCATTGAGGGCGGCTGGCCGGGTGCGATGCCTAAAGACACGGAATTCTTTGAACGAGCACGTACGGAGTTATCTCTTCGTAACGCCGAGTTAGTCGCTTTTGGCGCTACTCGCAAAGCGGGTGTGCGGGTCCAGGACGATCTGCAAGTGCAGGCACTGCTCGACTCCGAAGCACCCGTTATCACCATCGTTGCGAAGAGCGACGTGCACCACGTTGTGCAAGCTCTTCGGGCATCGCTCGATGAAAACGAGGCGATGGTGCGCGACACTGTGCGGTTCCTCACGCAGGAGGGTCGGCGGGTGTTTGTCGACATGGAGCACTTCTTTGACGGTTACAAGCATGATCGGGACTATGGCGTTCGTCTCCTGATAGCCGCAGCAGAAGAGGGTGCTTCCGTCGGAGTTCTGTGCGACACCAACGGTGGGATGCTACCGATGGGAATGCATGCAATTGTTGCCGATGTGCTCGAGCGTTCGGGTGTGCGTTTGGGTATTCACTGTCAAGACGACACCGCTTGTGCAGTTGCCAACACCGTGACGGCTGTTGATGCAGGCGTTACACATGTGCAGTGCACTGCTAATGGCTATGGCGAACGAACTGGCAACGCGGACCTGTTCCCAGTCGTGGCAAATCTGCAATTGAAGATGGGTATTGATTGTTTGCCCGAGGGCAATATCCGTGAGACATTCCGGATTTCCCATGCACTCGCTGAAATCGCCAATATTTCGCCAGACACTCATCAGGCATACGCGGGAGTCTCCTCCTTCGCCCACAAAGCGGGACTACATGCATCTGCGCTGAAGATCAACCCGGAGCTGTACAACCACATTGACCCCAGCGAGGTTGGAAACGATCAACGCATTTTGGTGACTGAAATGGCTGGTCGGGCATCGATTGAGCTGAAAGGCAAAGAGCTCGGCTACAACCTCACCGGCGACACCGACAGGATCGGTCGGGTGGTGGACAAGGTGAAAGATCTCGAAGCCAAGGGTTGGACTTTCGAGGCTGCAGATGCCTCGTTTGAACTTTTGCTACTTGCCGAGGACGGGCTGGAAAAGAAATTCGACGTGGAGTCGTGGCGCACGATCGTGGAACAGGATGCCGCCGGTGATGTGCACAGCGAGGCTACTGTCAAAGTGCATGCAAATGGCGAACGGTTCATCTCGACAGCCGAGGGCAATGGTCCAGTCAACGCGCTCGACCGCGCACTACGGGCGGCTGTGGCCCAGTTGTATCCGCAGGTTGAGGACCTTGAGTTGGTGGATTACAAGGTGCGGATCCTCGAGGGGGTCACTGGTACCGATGCCATCACTCGCGTGCTCGTGGGCACCACGGATGGTCATGGAGATTGGTCAACCGTGGGCGTTCATGAGAACGTGATTGCCGCGTCGTGGATGGCCTTGGAAGATTCGCTCACCTTCGGCCTGGTGAGAGCAGAGCGGCGTGCGGAATAGGCTGTCACGGTGCGCATAGCCCGAGTGAGCCTTGACGGTGAAATCCATTACGCGGTTCTTCATGAGGCCGCTCCTGATTCCGGAGCACCCGAAGAAACCATCGTTGCATTGTTGGCTGGTCACCCATTCGGTGACATAGCGCCGGAGGGCAGGGTGCTTCCGCTCTCAGCCGTGAAGCTGCTCGCACCAGTGATTCCATCAAAAATTATTGCAATCGGTAGAAATTATGTCGACCATGCGGCGGAAATGGGTGGGGTGCCACCAGTTTCTCCGTTGCTCTTCTTGAAGCCGTCCACGAGTGTGATCGGACCCGACGATCCGATCGTGTTGCCCTGGCAGTCGGAGCGGGTGGACCATGAAGCCGAGCTCGCGGTGGTGATCGGCCGAATGTGCAAGGACGTTCCCGCTGAGCAGGCCTTTGATGTGGTGCTGGGTTTCACCTGCGCAAACGATGTCACCGCTCGAGACCTGCAAAAAGTCGATGGTCAATGGACTCGCGCTAAGGGTTTTGACACATTCTGTCCGTTAGGTCCATGGATTGAAACCGATCTGGTGATTGAGGAAGCTGGTCTCACCTGCTCGGTGAACGGCGCTGTAACTCAGGATGGCAACGTTGCCGATCTGGTACACGACATCCCCGCATTGATCGCCTTTGCATCATCGGTGATGACATTGCTCCCAGGCGATGTCATTCTCACCGGAACCCCAGCGGGGGTTGGGCCGATTGTTGCCGGTGACACTGTCAGTGTCACTGTTCATGGGATAGGCACGCTGAGTAATCCGGTGGTGGATCATGTCTGAGAACATTCGCGTTCGCTTTTGCCCTTCACCCACGGGTAATCCGCATGTGGGAATGATTCGCACAGCGTTGTTCAACTGGGCATTTGCTCGGCACACAGGTGGCACGTTCGTGTTTCGTATCGAAGATACGGACTCGGCGCGTGACTCCCAGGAGTCCTATGACGCATTACTCGCTTCATTGCGCTGGTTGGGCCTGGACTGGGATGAGGGCCCCGAGGTCGGTGGCGACTATGGCCCGTACCGTCAGTCGGAACGCATGGATATATACGCCGACGTCGCCAATAAACTGCGCGAAAGCGGTCACGCCTACTACTGCTATTGCAGTCCAGAGGAATTAGAGAAAGCGCGTGAAGAGGCGAAGGCTGAAAGTCGAACTCCGGGATATGCGGGTACCTGTCGCGATTTATCGGGAGAGGCAATTGCCGCATTTGTCGAACAGGGTCGAGAACCGGTACTGCGCTTTCGCATGCCTGATCGCGACTTCACATGGGATGACCTTGTCCGCGGAGATATTACCTTTGCCGCTGAACATGTGCCGGATTATGTGCTCGTGCGCGCCAACGGTGAGCCGCTTTACACCCTCGTGAACCCTGTCGACGATGCCATGATGCGGATCACGCATGTGCTGCGCGGCGAGGATCTGCTCTCGTCCACTCCTCGGCAGTTGGCGCTCTATGAAGCGTTGGCAGCTGTTGGGGTCAGTGATGGCACCACGCCACGGTTTGGTCACCTGCCTTATGTGATGGGAGAGGGCAACAAGAAACTTTCCAAGCGTGATCCTGAATCTTCCTTGCAGATGTATCGCGAGAATGGTTACCTTCCTGAGGCACTGCTCAACTATTTGGCGCTCCTCGGATGGTCGATGGGCAATGATGTTGAGTTCTTCGATAAGGAAGCGATGGCTGCGGCCTTTACCCTCGAGCGGGTGAATCCCAATCCAGCTCGTTTCGATTTGAAGAAGTGCACTGCAATAAATGGGGACTGGATCAGGGCGCTCTCGTTGGAATCACTCATCACCAGGCTCACCCCTTTGCTCCATGAAGCCGGATTGGTCGACGAGGTTCCTACAGCAGCACAGATGGCACTCCTCGAAGCTGGTGTGCCGTTGATTCAGGAGCGGATGGAGACGCTCAACCAGGCAGTGACGATGTTGTCCTTCTTGCTCGTCGACCCTAGGGATTTCGTCGTAGATGCTGATGACAGCGCCGCCGTCTTGGGCCCACCAGCGGACAGTGTTCTTGCTGCCGCATCAGCTGCCCTGCACGATCTTGCGCCTTGGACCACTGCAGCCATCGAAGAAGCACTTCGTACAGCCCTGATTGATGGTCTTGGC
>CAIXFB010000391.1 GCA_903918595.1 uncultured Actinomycetes bacterium | reverse complement strand
GAACTAGTAGAGAGTCGATACACGAATCAGTTCGTATATGAGTTGGGGGTTTCATGGCAGCAGCAAGTCGACCAACGCCAGCACTGGCGCTCGGATGAATTGCGTAACCAGACGCGCTTCTTTGACACGTATGTCGATCCTGTCATTAGTGATCGAGACAAGAAGGTTGTTGTTATTATCTCGGACGCATTTAGGTACGAGGCTGCTGAAGAACTTGGTGCTCGAATCCGAAAGGAAGATCGATTCGATGCCTCGCTGGAGGCGATGCTCGGGGTTATTCCCAGTTACACGAAACTGGGAATGGCTGCGCTCCTTCCCCACAGAAACCTTGCATACACGCCCAAAGGTGATGCGATTCTTGCCGATGGCCAGTCCACGATGGGAACGATCAATCGAGGGAAAATTCTCAGTGCAGTCGGTGGAACAGCGATTCAAGCCGAAGAATTCAAGGCGATGAACGCTGAGGGTCGAAGGGACCTATTCAAATCGCACCGGGTTCTGTACATCTACCACAACGTCATCGATAAAACCGGTGACGACAAACAATCCGAGCCCAGAGTTTTTATAGCGGTGGAAGAAACCTTTAAAGAGATCATCGAGCTCGTAAAGAAAGCGACGAGCGCAAATGCATCAAATATTCTCATCACAGCCGATCACGGCTTTCTCTTCCAAGATGAGCCGTTAGCGGACGCCTACATACTGACAGAGCAGTCCCAGGGTGACGAGTTGTTAGCCGTTAACCGGCGTTACACCGTTGGGCGCGGACTTAAGAGAACTGAAGCTTTCTCAACATTCACTTCTGAACAGGTAGGACTTCAGGAAGGCGTGGAGATCCAGGTTCCGAAGTCCATTCATCGAGTCAAAACCACGGGTGGAGGCAGTCGTTTCGTTCACGGAGGAGCCTCACTTCAAGAAATTGTGGTCCCTGTGCTCATCGTTAAAAAGAAACGAAAAAGTGATCTTCGATCGGTCAATGTTGAGATCTTCCCCGAAACGGACAAGATCACCACCGGGCAACTTGTAGTCAAACTCCATCAAACTGAACCCGTAACAGACAAAGTGCAACCACGCACGCTGCGCGCAGGGATTTATGTAGGTGATTCCCTATTGTCTAACCAAGAGATGATTACTTTTGATCAGACATCCGAGGATGCACGCGATCGCTACCATGAAGCCCGAATGTATTTGGGACCAACAGCCAATGATTTCAATAATCAGACGGTGGAATTTCGACTCGAAGAACTTGTCAGTAACACGAACCATTGGAAAGTTATGAGTAAAGTGCAGTACGTATTGAAGCGGTCCTTTACATCAGACTTTGACTTCTAGAAGGGGCAGAAGTGAATCAACTAAGTGCAGACCATGAATCAGGTGAACTGCTGAGCGTTTCAACAGGGTTTGAGGAGCTCGTTCCAGCGCAAAGCGCGCTTGATCAGAAGATTAACGCTCACTTTGCTGGATTGGTCGTGCGCAAAGACCTCGTCAAGGCAGTTAAAGGAAATGCCATCGTCCCCACGTACGTACTTGAGTACCTGCTTGGTCAGTACGCGGCCTCTGACGATGAAGCGACGATTCAGTCGGGGATCACGACAGTTCGCAAAATTCTCGCGGACCACTACGTCCACAGGAATCAAGCCGAGCTAGTCAAGTCGACCATTCGTGAGCGCGGGAGGTACAAAGTCATTGACCGCGTGACCGTCAGCTTGAATGAAAAGGATGATGTCTACGAAGCAGAGTTCTCAAACTTGGGGATTAAGCAAGTTCTGGTGGAGCCCGCCACCGTTAAGGCTCACCCTAAATTGCTTGTAGGGGGAGTTTGGTGCATATGCGACATCGAATACATGCACACCGATAACGCTCGCGTAGTGCCTTGGATCCTCGGATCAATCAAGCCCATTCAACTTTCGAGTTTTGATGTTGAGAGTTTCATGGCTGCGAGGAGGGCTTTTAGTACTGATGAGTGGATCGACTTAATCATTCAGTCCATCGGCTTCAACCCGGAGCTCTTTGGTCGGCGTGCCAAGCTCCTCCAATTAGTGCGGTTGATCCCATTCGTTGAACGCAACTACAACCTTGTCGAACTGGGACCCAAAGGAACTGGGAAGTCGCACATCTTTTCCGAATTCTCACCTCACGGGATGCTCATATCCGGCGGTGAAGTCACTGTTGCCAAACTCTTCGTCAACAACGCCAACGGTCGAATTGGACTTGTTGGCTACTGGGATGTTGTCGCTTTCGACGAATTCGCAGGTAAGAAGAAGCGCACCGACAAATCACTCGTTGACATCATGAAAAACTATATGGCTAACAAATCTTTCTCTCGAGGAGTGGAAACTCTCGGGGCTGAAGCATCAATGGTATTTGTGGGTAATACGTCTCACACCGTTCCGTACATGCTCAAGCACTCCGACCTGTTTGATGAATTGCCTGAGAGTTACCACGACTCCGCATACCTGGATCGCTTGCACTTCTACATTCCGGGTTGGGAATTCGATGCTATTAGGGGAGAGATGTTTTCTGAAGGCTATGGATTTGTTGTTGACTACATTGCAGAAGTCCTGAAATCCATGCGTGATTCTGACTATTCTGATCGCTATCAAGAATACTTCACACTGTCTACTGATATCTCCACCCGTGACAGAGATGGGATCCACAAGACATTCTCCGGACTTATGAAAATTCTCTATCCCCACGGTGAGGCTACACAAGACGAGATTCGGGAAGTCCTTACGTTGGCAATTGAAGGACGCAAACGAGTTAAGGATCAGATTTTGCGAATTGATTCAACAATGGCAGATGTTAAGTTTGGATTTTTTGAAAAGTCAGGCAACTGGATTGAGGTCACGACTCTCGAGGAGCGAGAGTACCCAGATTATTACAATCAGCGAACCAGGAAATTGCCAGCAGAGATCACTGGGTCAGTTGAATCAGCAGACGAAGTGGCTGTGGGTGCAGCACCAAAGACGGACTCGGACACGGGTGAGGTTGATAAGCCGTTGTTTGAAGGACACAGGGAGTTTCAAGAGAATCAACGCGGTGTTTCATTTGAAAACCTTCTACTCCCTTACCTAAAAGGTGCAACTGAAATCACCATTACTGACGGTTACGTGAGGCAATTTCACCAAGCCAGAAATCTGATGGATCTGATTGAATGCCTGGCAGTAGCCAAAGATCCCGGCGATGAAATCACTCTGAAATTGATTACCGTCGAAAGCACTGATGGTGAAGATAAGCTTTTCAAACAACTCGAATTCCTGGGCAAGGTAAAAGACGCCGCCTCGACCGCAGGGATCAAGTTTCAAGTTTCCTTCGATCCAAAAATTCACGACCGCTCGATCGTTACCGACACTGGGTGGAGAATTATTCTCGGTCGGGGACTCGACTTCTACCAATACGTGGCGAGTGACACGTTCGATCTCGCGGCCCGTATTCCTGCCATGCGTCAAGTCAAAGCATTTAGCATCACATATCTGCGTGCGTGAGCCATTCCGTGGATTTGGCAGGTAATGGGGCAAGTGGGGAAGTTCCGTTTTGATGGTTGTGGGCAGACCTTAAGGTCCAGCATGATTGTCAAGGAAACTCAACTCATGTGATCGACTTGCCAGAGAACCATTTGCGTTTCTATTAATTACAAGAGTTGCCGAGGGCTGACACTAGAGACTCAGGAAACTCTCCAACAGTGGAATTGTTACCTAGGAGTAAGGCTAAGAGGGCGCCTATTGGTTTTGAAATACTCTGAAACGCTCCGCCAGCCGCTCTCGGTCAGGTTGCTTCGATTTGGCGGGTGGAATCCAAAGCGATCGCGTGTCCATTTCTTTAATCCCATGCTCGAGCATCGGGCCATCTACTTCTTGAAGAATGTCTTCACGAATATGAACTTTGTAGTCAGGATCGATTCCAATGATGTTGATGTCGTAGGCAGTGTGGTGGATCTTGCACAAGCTCAGGCCGTTCGTTACCGACGTGGATGAATCTGCATCGCGGTCAGGGGTGATATGAGCAGCGTCCAGGAGTCGGCCGTGGGCAAGAGTGCAGATTGCACATTTGGTTTCATAGGCAGAAATTACTTGGGCCCGGAAGGCTGGTTGGTGCAAACGTTGCTGCATTAATCGTTCAGCGTACTTGCGCTCGATTGGTGATTCCGATTGAGAGGCGACGGCCAGGGTTCTGTCGGGAGCCATCAAACAGTAACGCTCACTGGGAAAATCGTTGATGATGAAGACCCGGTAGGGAACG
>CAIXFB010000390.1 GCA_903918595.1 uncultured Actinomycetes bacterium | reverse complement strand
TTGACAATGTCGCCGCTGGTGCCCATCGAGCCGTCGGCAATGACATGCACATAGCGGCCACCTGACTCATCGAGATAGTCACGACGCGCTGCGGCAACATCGGCCACTGCACTGGCCATCGGCACGCGAACCCCGATCACAGCTGCGGTGGTGTGCGAGGCGCCGCCACCAAAGCCGACCAACACTCCAGCAGCACCGGTGCGCAGGAGGTGAAGGGCGGCCTGACGGGTTGCACAGCCACCGACAATGACTGGTACATCAAGATCATGAATGAACTTCTTGAGGTTCAGTGCTTGATCATGCGATGCAACGTGCTCGGCTGACACCGTGGTGCCTCGGATCACAATCATTTCGGCACCCGCTTGCGCGGCAACCGCAGCTAAAGCGGTTGTGCCTTGCGGTGATATGCCCACAACGGCAGTGATGTTCGCCTCTTTCAGTTGCTCAATACGCATCCGAAGCAGCCCTAAGTCAATTTTGGCCGCTTGGTAGAGATGCTGCAAAAGTTTGGTGGCATCAGCATCGTCGGCGCCGGCAATCTCAGCCAGTTGTGCTGCTGGATCTTCATAGCGGGTCCAGAGGCCCTCAAGGTTCAGTGCTGCGGGGACCCCTAACCCTCCCAGCGTTACTGCAGTGGTGGGTGAGACCACTGAATCCATCGGCGCAGCGATTAGGGGAGTTGCAAATGAGTATGCGTCGATGTTCCAGTCAAGGGAAACATCGGATGCATCGCGGGTGCGTCTACTCGGGGCAACCGCAACTTCATCGAAGGAGTATCCGCGGCGGGCAAGCTTCGACCCACCGATTGTCATGTCGGGCATGTTTAACGTCCTGTGTAGTTGGGGGCCTCAAGAACCATGTGCACATCGTGCGGATGGCTCTCTCGAAGGCCGGCAGCGGTGATTCGAACGAATGTGCCTTTTTCATGAAGTTCTGCGATGGTCTGTGCTCCGGCGTAACCCATGGCTGCCCGGAGACCACCAACGAGTTGATGCGCAACGGCGCCGAGGGGTCCGCGATACGCGACCATGCCTTCAATGCCTTCTGGCACCAGTTTGTCGTCGCTCAGTACATCGTCTTGGAAGTAGCGATCCTTGCTGTACGAGCGAGCCATTCCGCGCGATTGCATCGCACCAAGTGATCCCATACCGCGGTACGACTTGAACTGTTTGCCATTGACGAAGACCACATCGCCTGGTGCTTCTTCGCAACCTGCGAGCAACGATCCGAGCATCACAGTGGATGCACCAGCAACGAGGGCCTTGGCGATATCGCCCGAGTACTGCACCCCACCATCGCCAATCACCGGCACACCAACCGGCGTGCAGGCCAACGAGGCCTCATAAATGGCAGAGATCTGCGGAACACCTACGCCGGCAACAACCCGGGTGGTGCAGATGGAGCCGGGACCGACGCCTACCTTTACGCCATCCGCGCCTGCATCAACGAGTGCTTGCGCACCAGCGCGGGTAGCAACGTTGCCACCAATCACCTCGACGTGCGTATCGGACTTAATCCGTCGGACCATGTCTAAGACAGCACGCGAGTGTCCGTGTGCAGTGTCGACGGTGAGAAAGTCAACACCCGCCTCGATCAGCAGACGAGCACGCTTGTAGGAATCCTCGCCAACGCCTACAGCTGCTCCCACCACCAAACGACCGATTGCGTCTTTGGTCGCGTGCGGGTATTTGTCGGTCTGAACAAAATCCTTGAGAGTGAACAGGCCCTTGAGCCGGCCATCGGAGTCAATCAACGGCAGTTTTTCGACTTTGCGCAAG
>CAIXFB010000389.1 GCA_903918595.1 uncultured Actinomycetes bacterium | reverse complement strand
TACCACCGATCTCGCGGAGATGACCACAGAACCATCTGCCTCATTCCGAGCAGTGCTCACGGTACAAATGCTGCAAGCGCCGTTATGGCCGGCATGCGCGTCGTCGTCGTCTCATGTGATGAGTTTGGCAACGTCGATGGAGCTGACCTGAAGAACAAAATCGCTGAGCATGCGGAACAGATTGCGGCCTTGATGATCACTTATCCATCAACGCATGGTGTGTTCGAAACGGCTGTCGCAGACATCTGCGCGATGGTCCATGACGCAGGTGGTCAGGTGTATGTAGACGGTGCAAATCTCAATGCGCTCGTTGGTCTTGCCAAGCCTGGCCGGTTCGGCGCAGATGTTTCGCACCTAAACCTGCACAAGACGTTTTGCATCCCGCATGGTGGTGGAGGGCCCGGAGTTGGACCTGTTGCTGTCAGAGAACATCTGGCTCCGTATTTGCCCGGCCATCCATTACGTCCAGAGGCGGGCCCTTTGGGTCGTGGGCACACAGACGGGGGAGTGGGACCAGTCAGTGGTGCGCCATGGGGGAGTGCGGGAATCTTGCCGATTCCGTGGAGCTACATATCACTGATGGGTCCCGATGGGCTCAAGCGTGCAACTCAAGTGGCGATCTTGTCAGCAAATTATGTTGCATTGCGCTTGCGCGATTCCTTCCCGATTCTTTACTCGGGAGAAAACGGACTTGTGGCACACGAATGCATCATCGACATTCGTCCCATCACCGCACGCACCGGCGTGAGTGTCGATGACATTGCGAAGCGTCTCATTGACTACGGCTTTCACGCACCGACCATGAGTTTCCCGGTTGCGGGAACGTTGATGATTGAACCAACGGAGAGTGAAGATCTCACCGAGCTCGATAGGTTCATAACCGCGATGTTGTGCATCCGCGCGGAGATCGACAACGTCGAACAAGGAGTATGGCCGCTCGATGACAATCCGCTCTCGAACGCACCGCACACGGCATCAAGCGTGATCGGAACTTGGACTCACGCGTACTCGGCTGAAACCGCTGCTTTCCCGGTGCCAGATCTGAGAAAGACCAAGTATTGGCCGCCGGTGCGTCGAATAGATGGTGCTTTTGGCGATCGAAACCTGGTGTGTGCCTGCCCAAGACCCGAGGAACTCGCCGAAGTGAGCATCTAGCCCACTACGCTTCGGGTCCGGCTGATGAGGGAGCAAGAGCGTGGTTGGTTTCGGCACCATCATCAATATGGTTGCCATCTTGCTGGGCTCAAGCGCGGGTGTACTTGTTGGGCACCGGATGCCCGAACGTATGCGCGAGCTCGTCACAACAGTTCTTGGCCTCGTCGTTCTGGTCATTGCCGCTGCCAACATCATCGCCTTTACGAGTGCTCCACTGGCAGCAGACGTGGGGGAGGCGGCCCCCCTTCTGATCGTCCTGGGGGCTTTGCTGATCGGTGGGATTCTCGGATCTGGCCTCCATATCGAGCGTCGCCTTGAATCCTTTGGCGGGTGGGCCCAAGCTCGGCTCTCCCGTTCTGAAGGTGAATCCGGACGGGCTCGTTTCGTCGAGGGGTTTGTGGATGCCTCCCTTCTTTTCTGCATTGGCCCCTTGGCGATCCTTGGTGCGATTAGTGATGGCCTTGGTAACGGAATTGAGCAGCTGGTCCTCAAATCGATCCTGGACGGGTTTGCCGCTCTCGCCTTTGCTGCTTCCCTAGGGTGGGGTGTCGCGCTTTCTGCGGTGTCTGTGGGGCTTGTGCAAGGCATTTTCACCGTACTTGGACTCCTTGCGGGTGAAGTTCTTCCTGACTCGTATATCGATGCCGTGACGGCCACCGGTGGCGTGCTTCTGCTCGGGGTGGGCATCCGACTCCTCAAGATCAAGGCAATCCCGGTAGCCGATCTCTTGCCGGCGCTGGTGGTGGCTCCGGTTCTGGTGTGGGTGGTGTCCAGGTTTATTTAAACTGACATAATGTGCATTATCGGCGTTATGTACCCCTAGTGGGAACCTCGGTGATATCTCCTGCGTCAGAACCGCATCGACGCTACGAAGGAGACATCATGAAAGAGACCTCCATGCGCGGAACACGCCTCGGCGCACTGAGTTATGAGCGAGATGAGACGGCAACGCCCGCTGAGCGCCAAATGGTTCGGTTTGATTGCCCAGCCGGTCACACATCACTCATTCCGTTCAGCATTGAAGCTGAGGAAATTCCGTATGAGTGGACCTGCAAATGCGGTGAAACCGCGGTGCAGTTCGATGCACAAAAGCCCGACGTTGCCCCTGAGCGGTATGTGCGTACCCATTGGGACATGCTCCTTGAGCGCAGAACGATCGCAGACTTGGAAGAGTTGCTACAAGAACGTCTCGCATTGCTCCATGAGCAGCGATCCGAGTTGGCAAAAAGCGCCTAGGGGAGTTGGGGCGGGCTCCCCTGGTTTCCGGGGGTATGCCCGTCCGGCTCCTGCACAACAACTTCGCCAATGATCACGTCTGGGTAGGCGTAGTTGCTGCCAGGCACCCGGAATACCGACATTCGGGCGATCAGTGCTGGTCCAAACATCGCAACAATCAACTTCCGTGTGATGGGTATCACCAAAGCCAGTCCGACGAGATCCGATACGAATCCGGGGAGAGCGATCAGCAGTCCCCCAACAAAGGTTGCCGCAAGACCGCCGGGTGGTGACTGCCCCAGAGCGAGATCTTTTTTGGCCGAAATGGCGGCATTTCGCATGATGGCGAAGCCAATAGGGATCCCGGCCGCAAGTGCGAGAAACATCCATCCCCAGCCAAGCCACGATCCGATACCCAAGGCTACGAGGATTTCTAGCAAGGGATACCCGAAGACAACGAGTCGACGTCGAAAAGTCATGATCCGTGGACCTCATGCGGTGATTTCTCTTTATCGAATTTGCCACGCTTGCGCATGGTGCGCCGACGCACCTGGGTGAGGCGCTCATCAATCCCCCACACCGTGACCCGCCAGAGTGCCTCGAGGACAATCCTTTGGCTCATCTTGCTAGTCCCAGACACTCTCTCCACGAAGGTGATCGGGACTTCGCGGACAACCAATCCCCGGCGGATGGCTCTCCAGGCCAGATCAACCTGGAAGCAGTAACCCTGCGATGCAACCTCATGAAGATCTAGCCGCCGAAGGGTCGATGCACGAAATACCCGGTATCCCCCGGTTGCATCTTGGATTGGAACACCCAACATTGCTCGCGTGTAGGCATTTCCACCCTTCGATAACAGCTGACGGCTCTTTGGCCAATTGACCGTTCCTCCACCGGTAACCCAGCGTGAGCCCAATACCAAGTCGGCACCGTCCAGTGCGGCCAGCAGCGACGGCAATTGCTCTGGTTGGTGAGATCCATCAGCATCCATCTCGACCAAGACGTCATATCCCTGTTGCAACCCCCATGCAAACCCGGACAGATAGGCAGCGCCCAGCCCCTCCTTGCCCAATCGATGCATCACATGAATCGAGTCATCTCTGCTTGCCCACTCATCTGCAATGTGACCAGTGCCGTCGGGGGAATTGTCATCGACGATCAGAACCTCAGCCTGAGGTACTGCTGACCGAATCCGGCCAAGAATTGATGACAAGGTGGTTTTCTCGTTGTAGGTAGGCACGATCACCAAGACCCGCTCTGGTGAGCTTGAAGATGGTTCCGCCGTCACGGGGCAAGCCTACGTCTCTCGATTATGGCAATGATCATGGCAAGGACCGCCATGATCACAATGAACACTTCCAACACTGGGCTCACGATTGTTGAAATGGACAAGGAGGTGCGCAGTGGTACCTCCTCAACCATGAATCCGGTTTCGTCCTCCCCCATCGCAGCAATGACGCGACGATCCGGAGCGATGAACGCTGACACGCCAGTAGTGGCAGCCACCACCACCGCACGACCGGTCTCCACCGATCGGATCCGCTCAATCTGAAGTTGCTGCTCAGGCTGGGAGGTCTGAGCGTATGTAGCGTTATTGGTTTGAACGGTGATGACCTGAGCTCCGCCTTCAACTACGGCATGAACAACCTCGTCGTAGGCGACTTCAAAACAAATGACGTTGCCCAACACGATTCCGTTGGCTTCAATGACGCCAGGTTCATCACCTGCAATGAAGTCTCGGGGAATCCGATCGAAACGACCGATGTATTGACTCAACACATCTCGGAAAGGGATGAACTCACCAAATGGCACCGGGTGGTTTTTGACATATATGTGACCGGGTCCTGTTTGCGGATCCCACAAGATGCCGACATTTTGCACCATGCTGTCATCGTTTGGAACATCCGTCACTGCACCTACCAGGATGGGAACTCCGACAGCCCGGGCGGCACGTGAAATGTCTGCTGCAACGGTGGGGTCCTTGAATGGGTTGATGTCCGTTGAGTTTTCCGGCCACAGCACAACGTCAGGGCGCGGCACAGCTCCTCTTCGGATTTCGTTTGCCAACGTCAGTGTCTCGCGCACATGGTTGTCGAGTACCGCTCGCCGAACATCCATGGCGCCCATGCCGGTCTGTGGAGTGCCGCCCTGCACCACCGCGATGACCGCGGTCGGGTCAGACCCCTCCCCTGTCGTCGGAGTTGGGATCACGAAGGAAATTCCCACCAGAACAACGATGACGCCAAGTGATGGGACTGCGCGACTGAACTCGCGTTTCCAGACAGATATGACAGCGACAACAGCCAAACTTGCAATCAGCGCTGCAACAAAAGTAACCCCGGGCACCGCGATCAGTGCTGCGTAATCGGCCAGCGATGAGTCGGCTTGAGAAAAGCCAAGTCGCCCCCATGGGTACCCACCAAATGGGATCCGATCGCGCAGCGCCTCTTGAAGTACCCAGACAGCCGGGACCCACACAACCGCACCACGCAGACGCGACACGAGGGCAATGCCAATGCCTTGAAGGGCCCACCAGAGGGCACAGTAAGCACCAAGCAGAAGCCAAGCGTCAACCCCGACGACGGTCAGCCAATTCATTAAAGGAATGAAGAATGCCAGCCCTGAAGTGAACCCATAGATGGCTCCGAAAGCTATCGATGTGCGCCAAGAGGCTGCGATGATGAGTGCGGCACCTACTAATGCTGCCGGCCCAAAAGAAGTTGGAGCGAATGCGAGTGATGTAACGAAGCCACCCGAAAGAGCTAGAAGGAAGCGCCCAAGAATGCTCATACTGCGATCCTCAGACCATCTCCGCTGAAAAATCTAGTGAACCTGACGAAAAAATGGGCGTGCCGTGAACAAGCGTGGCAAGGCATCGGGGTACATCACCAGCTTCACCAATGGTGGGTAATTCTGGGGTGCCTGAGCGGGGGTCAGTCGACCATGCGGAAAGGCGGGGATCAGGAGATTGGACGTGTAACTCGCCAGTTTCCCAGATGGCCACGTGTGCTGGAGCTCCTGGATCGATAGAGCCAACGTCAGGCAGACCAACAGCTCGCCAGCCTGCGCGAGAATGGGCAGCAAAAGCTGCACGGACGCTCATTCGTTGACCAGGGTTGTGGTGCCACACTGCTGCACGGATTGCTTGCCAGGCACCAACTTCAGTGACAGGTGCATCACTTCCGAAAGCGACGAGTACTCCGGCTTTGGACATCATCGCAAAACGATTCATTTGGGCTGCACGTTCTGCACCTAGTCGAGTCTCATACATTCCGCCACTGCCAGCCCATAAGGCGTCAAATACTGGTTGAACGCTGGCAGTGCCTCCGATAGCAGCAAGCAGGCTGATGTCGGCATCGCTCATCATCTCTGCATGTTCTAGCCGATGACCTGCCTCGCGAACCCTCGCTTCACCAAGTTCCTCAACCACCATGGCGATGCCCTCCATGATCAATGAGGCACCTCGATCACCGATCACATGAAAGCCAGCCTGCATTCCGGCCTCAATCGCCTGTCGGATGTGCTGTCCAACATCTGTGCTCGACATGTAGTCAGCGCCGGATGTATCCAATTGATCTGTGTATGGGCTGTGCAGACAGGCGGTTCTAGAACCCACTGCCCCATCGATGAAGAGATCTCCACCGACAGCCCAGGCACCCATGTCACGAGCGGCCTCGATTCCACCATCTTGGGCCAATTCGCCCCAGTATCCGGTGACAAGCGGGCCTGGGACGTTTCGTGCCAATCCCAACAGTGCAACCAGGTCAGTCGAGCTACTGATGCTGGGTCCGGCCATTTCATGAACCGCGACGATGCCATGCGCTGCGCAATGCGATCGAAAGGTTTCCTGGGCGGTTCTGCGGGTCACCGGATCAATTGATGCCAGAGCTGTGGTCCGAAGAATGCCATGTGCCTCTCGACTCACTGGTCCTGTTGAATCCCAACCAGCGAGTGATGTTGCCGATCTACTCATCGTGACGAGTGCGCTGGAGACGAGGGCTGAATGAACGTCCACGCGTGAGAGGTACACAACACCTCCCCATGCCGCCTTGTCTAGTTCCTGACGCGTAGGTAATCGAGGGTCGTCCCAGCTGGTTTCGTCCCAGCCGTGACCGATAATCGCTCTTCCGCGAGTTTCCCGAGCCAACTGGTCAACTCGATCAAGTAAATCCGCAGCGCTTTTACAATCCACCAAATTGAGTCCGCTCAGCATCAGTCCCGTTGCTGTCGCATGCACATGAGCATCAACAAAGCCTGGTGTGACGAGTGATCCCTCGAGGTCGATTGTCTGATCTGCGAGTTCGGCATGCACCGTGGCTCCTGCGTCATCGCCCACCCAGGAAATGACTCCGTTATCGATGAATAAAGCTGTTGCAAATGGGTCACTGTTTGAGTACACACGCCCACCACGAAGCAGAGTTCGAGACGAGGATTGCCATTCTGGGCGCGAGTGATCGGCAGGAGCAATCACACTTCTACCTGAATCAGCTCGCGCGGTTGATGATTGAGCACTATCGGGCCGTCAGTGCCGCACACCACGATGTCTTCAATGCGCGCGCCGAATTGATTGGGAATATAAAAGCCTGGTTCGACGCTGAAGGCCATTCCCGCTTCCAAGACCATGTCATTGCCCTCGACCATGTACGGGTCCTCGTGCGTTTCTAGTCCGATCCCGTGGCCGGTGCGATGAATGAAGTACTTCCCAATGCCATGTGCATCCAGCAAGGCTCGAGGAACACGATCAATCTCCTCGCATGGCACACCAGGCCGCACACTGTTAACGCCTGCAATTTGCGCCTCCAGTAAAGCGTCGTAGTGCTCCCGATACTCCGGAGAAGCACTCCCCAGAACGTAGGTCCGCGTGCAATCGCTTCGATATCCCGAAGGCATCGTTCCACCGATATCAACAACTATGGGATCACCAGCAGTCAGCACTCGATCTGATACCTCATGGTGTGGACTTGCACCGTTTGGCCCACTTGCAACGATCGTAAAATCCACCCGAATATGACCCTCGGAAATGATGGCACGAGCTATCTCTTGACCCACCTCACGCTCAGTGCGACCGATCCGCAACATAGCGGGAACGAGGGCATGGACCCTGTCAATTGCGGCTGCCGCCTCACGGAGACAATCGATTTCGTAGTCTGATTTTCGCATCCGAAGCGGAGAGATCACGGTCCCAGCCAGAACCTGATCAGCTCCCCGCAGAACACTTCGAAAGCTCAGCACCTTGGATGCCCACATGTGATCATCAACTGCCACCACTGAAGGGCCATTCAAGTGGCTCGCAACAATGGAAAATGGATCATCAACCTCACTCCATGTGATGATCGGTAAGCCATGTGCTCCGAAGGGGCTCACCCGCGCTGCCGCTTCCTCCAAGAGAGGGACCACGAGAATTGGCTCGAAGTGCGGTTGGAGTACGAGGCAGGTCAATCGCTCGAGGGGAACCGCCTCGTAACCGGTCAGATAGGCGAGGTCAGGCCCAGGGGTGATGAGAGCGGCTCCGATAGACCGCGACTCCAGCCCTTCTCTGACACGCAGCATTCGATCGAGGTAAGTCTGGAAGCTCTCCTGCACGTTCCCACAGTAGAACACCGCAACCCAAAGGCACCGCTGGCATACTCCTTCAATGTCCTCGAACCCAGCCGACTCTGGTCAACCACTGCTTGTGCTGGACACCGCATCCTTGTATTACCGATCGTATTTCGCACTCCCTTCATCAATGACCGCGCCAGATGGTCACCCGCATAATGCGATTAGAGGCCTGTTCACCACGATCACTCGCCTTGTGGAGCGGTTCAATGCTCGGGGTGTAGTGGCCGCATGGGATGAGGATTGGCGACCTTCCTGGCGGGTGGATCTGATTCCTTCCTACAAAGCCCACCGAGTCGTAGATAGTGAATCTCTGGCTCACGAGCTTGAGAGGGGGGCAGGAGATGTCACTGCAGCCGAACTCGAGCCTGAGACCTTGGGTCCGCAAATTGGCGCAATCGCAGCCATCCTTGACGCCTGGGGATTGCCGAGATTAGGAGCAGTAGGTTTTGAGGCTGACGACATCGCCGCAACGGTGGCCAAGATCGCGGACGATCCGGTCATCGTGGTGACCGGAGATCGAGATCTCATTCAATTAGTACGCCCGGGTGTTCAAGTACTCCTCACAGCAAAGGGCGGCATGGAAAATTGGCCGCTACTCGACAGTGCGGGTGTGATCACCAAGTATGGGTTGCCTCCAGAGCGTTATGTGGAATTTGCCGTACTTCGAGGTGATGCCTCAGATGGGCTCCCCGGTGTGAAGGGTGTGGGTGAGAAAACAGCGCTGGCTCTTATTCAGGCCTATCCATCCCTGGCCGAGTTGATCACCGCCGCAGAGTCACCCCCGCTGGTGAAGCCTTTGACCCCGCGCATCGCAGCCGCAATTTCAAACTCGCAGGATTACCTGAGTGCCGCTCACACAGTCACAACTCTTCGAGATGACGTCGCTCTTGCATCAAACGAGTGGTCTCCCCCACATAGTCCGTCCGATCCGGACGCGCTAGCGCAGATCCTGGCAGAGTGGGGCGTCGAGCGTTTCGTGCATGAAGCGATGAGCGCGGTCAACGTCAGTCGTTCTGGACCATCGCCGCGATAACCCCTCGAGACAAAACATCGGCGGCACTCCGTGCGGTTCGAGCTCGCGGATCTTCAGCATCAAGTGCTTGTGCAATCTGACCCAAAAGATCAATCACCTGCCGCGTCCAGCGCACAAAATCGCCAGCGGTGATGTCGTTGTTGGTCAGTACCGTGAGCAGGCTCGCGCCTTGTGCCCATCGATAAATCGCCCACACCAAACCCCGATCTGGTTGCCGCGTCAGGGGTACTCGGTGACTCCGTTCCACCCCAACAATCTCCGACCATGTTCGATCTAAATCATCAAGTGCTCGTGTAATTGCACCCGCGGGCACGGCAGGGGCAGTCTCATGATCTGATCGACGAGATTCGTATAGAACGGCAGATACAACTGCTGCCAATTCTGCTGGTGTGAGCTCACTCCAGGCTCCATCCTCTAGAGCCGCAGAGACCAGCAGATCAGCTTCGGTGTACAGACCAGAGAGCATGCGCCCGGCCGGAGTCACTGTGAGCGCACCCTCGTTTCGGACCAGGTAGCCCAGTTCTAGAAGCACCTCACAAATTCGATCGAATTGCCGGGCGATGGTGTGCGTTCTGCCCTTGATCTGAGACTCGACCTCATCTAGTTGACGCGCAGCACGGTGGTAGCGCTCTGCCCAACGGGCATGCTCCTCACGGTGTTCACAGCCGTTGCACGGGTGCAACTTGATAGCGCTGCGAAGTTCCCCAATATGTGGATCCTCAGAGGATGAACCGCGTGGTAACCGAGTGGTTTCACTATCGGAGTTAGCGGCAACTTCAATCAGCCTTCTGGCCAGTTCCCTGCGCATAGCTGGAACTTTGGCGTCGAAATGTTTGGGAATTCGCAATTTTGCAAATGCCTCAATGGGGCGATCAACATCTATCGAACTGATTCTTCGCACTTGGCGTTCTATCGTAAGAACCAAAGGACGTGGTTCGGCCGCTGCGTTGCCGTGTGACTGTGCGATAACTATGGCAGGACCGGCAAACTTCCCCCTGGGGATTTTGATGATGTCACCGGGTCGTAAGTTTCGCAGGGCCATCGAGACCGCTTCACGGTTGCGAAGTTGGCCTTTTTTCGAACCAGACTTCTCAAGACGTGACAGCTCCTCCCTCAATTGGGAATACTCAACGAAATCACCCAAATGACAATCCATGGATTCTTTGAGGCCTGCAAGGGAGTCCTCGAACCGCTTCACTTCACGATTGAGGTGCACTACAGACTTATCAGCCTGAAACTGTGCGAATGATGTTTCCAGCAATTCGCGGGCGGGAACCATTCCTAGGGTTTCAACCAAGTGAACAGCCATGTTGTACGACGGTTTGAAGCTTGAACGCAATGGGTAGGTTCGCGTCGAAGCTAAACCGGCAACAGCAGCTGGGTCGATTCCAGGTTGCCACAGCACGACCGCGTGGCCCTCAACATCAATTCCCCGCCGACCCGCTCGGCCTGTGAGTTGCGTGTACTCACCAGGACTGAGATCCACATGGGTTTCTCCGTTGTATTTCACCAATCGTTCAAGGACGACGCTTCGTGCCGGCATGTTGATTCCGAGAGCCAGGGTCTCAGTAGCGAAGACCACCTTCAACAGTCCACGTTGAAACAGTGTTTCGACTGTTTCCTTGAATTGGGGAAGCATTCCAGCATGATGTGCCCCGATGCCCCTACTCAAGCCATCATGCCAATCAGAAAACCCCAGTGCGGCGAGATCCTCATCGGGCAAACCAAGCACCGAGTTGAAAACAACTGAATCAATCTGGCGCTGTTCTGCTGGACTGGTGAGCCGAAGCCCAGCCCTCAAACACTGCTCAACGGCATCGTCGCAGCCGGCTCGGCTGAAGAGAAAATAGATTGCCGGAAGAAGTTGAGCACGGCTAAGGCGTTCAACAGCGTCAGATCGCCAAGGGGTGAGATCACTGCGACCACGACCGGTTCCATGCGCAGGACCACGCGATCTGCCCCGGCTCCCATCACGGTGTCCGCGCTCCTCACGACGAGCGAGTGAGATCAACTCAGGGTTGACCACATCCCTGCCATCATCAACAAAAAGGTCGTAGAGGGTCTTTCCGGCCATGACGTGCTGCCATAAAGGCACAGGACGGGTTTCTTCAACCACAATCTCCGTTGAACCTCGCACCTCTGCAAGCCACGCCCCAAACTCCTCCGCGTTACTCACGGTGGCACTGAGTGCCGCCACGACTACATGAGTGGGCAGATGAATTATGACTTCCTCCCACACCGCCCCTCGGAATCGATCACCCAGGTAATGCACCTCATCCATGACCACATAGCCGAGGGAATCAAGAGTCGAGGATCGTGCGTACAACATGTTCCGCAGAACCTCGGTGGTCATCACAACCACCGGCGCCTCGCTATTTATATTCGTATCACCGGTAAGGAGGCCGACGCTGTCCGATCCATATCGCTCAACCAACTCGGCATACTTCTGATTTGAAAGTGCCTTAATCGGAGTGGTGTAAAAACACTTCTGGCCCGAATCTAATGCCAGGTGAACAGCGAACTCCCCCACCACTGTTTTGCCGGCGCCGGTGGGTGCCGCAACAAGAACAGAAGAACCCGATGCGAGGATCTCACAGGAGCGAGTCTGAAAGTCATCGAGTGGGAATTCATAGAGTCGAGCAAATGCCGCAACTTCCTTGACGTGCTTTGCGGTACGTTGCTTAGCGGCCGCGTATCTCTCTGCCGGCGTTGTCACCTGCTCAGACTATCGAGAAACGGCAACTAGGCAGTGAATGCCGGCGCGACGCGCAACGCTTCAGGAAGAACGGTAACTGTTGCAGGTAAGGGACCCATTCGTTCACCATCGGCGTAGCACACAAAGGAGGGCCCTGAAATCGTGATGACGCTACTGCGTAGACCCGTAACCCGGGAGTCCCTCATGTGTTTCCCCGAGAAGACCAACGGGAAGAGTCTCACCAGGGTCCTTCGAGAAACCGATCCGATGATCGTGATATCCAGTTCCCCATCGAAGACGGATGCCTCAGGACAAATGCGCATGCCTCGGCCGTATAGGGATGAATTTCCGACAGCAACCAACAGCGCTTCGGTCGCAATATGGTGTTCGGGATCTTGCACCACATACGGGGAACTGGTGCACTGGGGCAACTCGATCAAGGTCGAGAGAACGTAGCGGATAGCCCCCGGGACTTTTCTTAATCGATGGGCGCGCTCGTTCACGAGTGTGTCGAATCCGGTTGAGAGAACCGTCAGGAAAACGCCCTTGGACCCATCCCCGAACTCCGCTTGACCCACATCGATCACGCGGTTCTTCGATGCTGGGATGGCGTCCTCATCACGATTCAATGCACTTAACAACCACGCTGCTGCGTTGCGGTTGCGAAGGCGAGGATGACCCAAGAATCGGGCGGCATCGTTACCGGTACCCGCCGCAACAATTGCCAAAGTGGCAGCACCTTCAAGCATTCCCTGAACAACAGAATTCACAGTGCCATCGCCACCCACTGCAACGATCAGATCAACAGAGTGTGCGTTATCTCGAGCTGCTTGGGTCCCAGCTGATGAGGTTTGTGTGAAGAAGACCGAAACCGCCACTCCTGCGCTACTGAGAGCGTCAGCGATAGAGCGGATTTGTTGATGTTTGCGCCCACTTTGCAACCGAGAATTCGCAATGATGGCAACCGATCGAGTCATTGCTACTCCTCATCGAGTGGGGAGATTTCGTCGTCATCAAGTTGCGAGTAGTCCAGGTCTTTTGGCGCTTTGCGCGCACGGCGTTTATCGTTCAAAAGGGAAATGCCGACTGCGATCATGACCAAGAGGAGAATTGGTGCCGCGAGAAGAAGCAAGTTGATTGGATCACCAGTGGGGGTTGCGACAGCTGAAAAAATGAAAATCGTGAAAATGATCCAGCGCCACCAAGAAAGCAGGCGCTTGCCCGTCAATACCCCAGCAAAATTCAGCAGCACGATCATAAGTGGCGCAAGGAAACCAATGCCGAAAACCAGAATCATTCGGATAAAGAAGGATAGATAGCGGTCAACGGAAACAATGTTTTCAACGTTATCCGGGGTGAATCCAAAAAGAATCTCAAGTCCGAATGGTAAAACTGTATAGGCGAGAAAGACACCAGCCAGGAAAAGAGGTGTTGCAAAAAGGGCAAACGCCATTGCCCATCTTTTCTCGTGTCGATGCAGGCCTGGGGTGACAAATCGCCACAGTTGGTAGAGCCATATGGGTGCCGAAATGAGTAACCCGGTTACGGCTGCAACCTGGAGTTGCAGAATGAATGGGTCAGCAACGCCCGTCAGTGCCAATGTGACTTCACGACCCTCGGCTTGAGCCTGCGCTACTACGGCTGCAAACGGAGCGCTCAACCAGTTGAATATCGCTGTGTAATACACCCAGCCCACAACCATGCCCAAGGCGATGGCTATGCCAGATTTCAAGAGTCGTGAACGTAGCTCACGTAAATGGTCACCCAACGGCATCGCGCTCGAGCGGTGCGAATCTTGATGAGCCTCGGTATCCGGTGCGACTTCGGGGGCCACCTAGTGATCAGTCCTCTGATCGTTCCCGAGGGATCGGGGTCTCAGTCACTGACGGTGACTCCGCAGACGAGGAGCCAGCAGCATCGATCTCACCAGCAGACGATGACTCGGGACCAGCAAGACCCTTTGTTTCAGCTTTGAAAATCCGGAGCGATCGCCCTAGGCCCCGAGCTGCATCGGGCAACCGCTTAGCACCGAAGAGAAGCAGGATGATTGCAGCAATGATCAGCCATTCCCATGCGCCAAGTGACGGCATAGCTCACATCTCCTCTACATACTGCAGGCACCAGCAATTGATTGCTGACCTTATGTGTCCCCTAGCCTAAGCCTGCCATGACCGGATGGCTTGCAGCGCCTGATCAGCGGCTGCAAAAGTGGCCGCACGCAGTTCCGGCGGAGCCAAGATCTCGGCTCCGCCCCCCAAGGACATCACCCACCCAATGACCCAATCCGGGTCAAAAAACCCCATTGTGACCGTCACAGATCCATCAGAGGAGACTTCACTCCCCAGTACCGAGTGAAAGTCGGCTGCCCACGCAACGTCGGGGCTGAACACGATGGTGGCCACATTCTGGGCATTCTCCTTGGGCAAAGGATGCAGCCCTGTTGTGAGGTCAGCCCCTGCTGGACGTGGTTGGGATACCTCCTGCAGTGAAAGAATGCGATCCAGTCTGAAAGTTCGATTCGCTTCGGCTGATTCGCAGTAGGCCTCGACATACAAGATGTCGTCGATCGTGTAGATCTGATGGGGCCAGATAACTCGGTTGGACACCACATCGTCCGTCGCCCCACCATAGGTGATGGCCGCGGCTGATCCACTTCCCAAAACGACTTCCATTTCCGACCTGACTGAGGAAACAGAGTCCACATCAACAACGAGGCCTGAATCCGAGGCACCCAGAGCTGCCTCGATGCGACCAGCAGCTGCAAGAACGACCGACCTGATACCCCCATCTGATATTTGAGCAAGAAGTCTGAGCCCAACCAAGAGCGCCGTGCTCTCATCAGCGGTTAAACGCATCGACGTACCCAGAACTTGAGGGTCACGGACATAGATTTTGCCGTCATCCCAGAAATCAATATCAATCAATTGATCTGGACCATGCCCGGGTAAACCGCTGACGACCAGTGTCCACAGATCCTTCTCCAATTGTTCAACGGAGATGTCAAAATTGCGAGCGGCTTCAGTCATGCTGACACCAGGATTACTACTGAGCCACGGCACCAAGGTCAACATTCGCTCGACCCGTTCCATACCAGTGTTCGCAGTCATGAGGCCCCACTGTGCGCTCGTGCAACAGCCTCGATCTGTTGACGAACATCGTGAATGAGATCTGCGGGAGACAGAACTTCTACATGAGGTAACGCCCGAATGATCGCTGACATGATGTGAGGGCGCGATCCGGTTATGTCGAGAATCAGGTATCCGACTTCCCCATCACTGACTGATTGAGCGTGCCGCAGAAGCTGCGCGCCATAGGGCCTTTCCAAGACAACTCGTGCAGCCACCACTTCTGCGTTTTCAGTGAGCGCATCAAGGGAATCATTTAATAACTTCAAGAGCTGCATGCGATCTGGCCGGGGTTCCACGCTAGGCACACTGGTATCCACTAACTTCCCCGAAATCCGTCCTAATCGGAATATTCGTTGCGCCAATCGATCGCAATCAAATCCAATCAAGTACCACAATCCTGATCTGCAGAGAACACCCCACGGTTCAACGGTGCGCTCGGTATCAATCGTCGCACCAGGTGCACGATAAGGGAATACAACTTTATGTTGGGCACGCACAGCACTAAGCAGTGGCAGTAGAGCCGACTCTGATGCAGTCAAATGCGCAGCGAAGGAAACGGAGATATTCGGCAGATCGGCATCGTCAGCAACAATCGGACGCAATTTCAACAAAGCATTTCGAGCTTGAGGTCCCAAGGCTGCTTGCTCCCAGGCCTGGGCTGCTACACCAAGAACCTGAAACTCTGCCGAGCTAAACTCCACATCAACGTAGCCGAACTCCTGACGATCAATTCGGTACCCCAGAACGTCGCCTGATTCATCGCAGACCGTCTCGATCGGAATGCCCATCGAGCGCAACTCATCCTTGTCGCGTTCAAACATCCGCTCAAATGCAGCATCACTGGCGGTCGTCAAGTAACCCGGGATCACGCGACGAATATCGGCCCGCGAAATAGCACGGCCAGTACCAAGCATCGCAACCACGAGGTTGAGAAGGCGTTCGGATCGGTCAATCCGCTCAGCCACGAACTACTACTTAACGCCCAGCAGATCAATGATGAAGACGAGGGTCCGACCAGAAAGGCGATGCCCAGCACCGGCTGGTCCGTAGGCAAGTTCCGGCGGAATCACCAACTGCCGACGTCCGCCCACCCGCATTCCGGGAATACCTTCTTGCCAGCCGGCGATTAAACCCGACAAAGGGAACGATATTGACGCGCCACGATCCCAGGAAGCATCGAACTGCTCACCTGTCTCAAAATCAACCCCGACGTAATGCACATCTACTTGACCACCCGGTACGGCCTCGGCGCCATCTCCAACGATGAGGTCTGTGATGACCAACTCCTCGGGCGCCGGGCCTTCAATGAATTCAATCACTGGCTTAGTCATGGGTGATTTATCCCTCTCCATTGATGTCGAGTAGCTCTACAACAAAAACCAAACTTTCATCCGGCTCAATGCCCGGAGGTGGGTTGGAACCGTAGGCCAATTCACTGGGGATAACGAGCAGGGACTGTTCACCCAACTGCATGCCGGGCACCCCCTGTGTCCAACCAGCGATCAAACCGCCCTCAACCAGAGGGAATGTTGCAGGTTCTCCCCGCATCCACGAAGAATCAAATAACGTGCCGGTCGAAAGCCCGACTCCGCAATAGTTGACCGTGATGTTGTCGCCGAGCGCTGCACTCGGCCCATTTCCGGGGCGTATGGTCACAACCTGCAACTCCGTGGCGGGCGCCGCATCGGCTGCAACGTAGACGACGGGAATGCCCTCGCCTCCATCGGCGACCACTACGCCCGGTGCCGTGGCCCCCGCCGGGGGATCCACCACCTCAGTGGGTGCTCCTTGAATAGCGCAATCACTCGCGAGGTAGGCACCGCCGAGGGGCGCATCAGCCGATGTTGCAGGCTCTTCGGGTCCGGAGCAGGCAGCCAGAACAAGCACACCTACAGCCAGAGCTGGAATAAGCTTTACGGTCATCTTCACCCAGCAAGCCTATGCAATACAGCGTCACATGCTGGCGATGAGGCGCTCGACACGCTCATCCACGGCGAGGAAAGGGTCTTTGCACAACACCGTGCGCTGTGCCTGGTCATTCAGTTTGAGGTGAACCCAATCAACAGTGAAGTCCCGCTTGCACTCCATTGCCCTCTTCACAAAATCCCCACGCAACTTCGCCCTTGTAGTCTGTGGAGGCTCCATTTTGGCCCGAAGAATGTCGATGTCGTTGATGACCCGCTCGACCAGGCCGCGAGACTCGAGCAAATAGAAGATTCCCCGCTTCCGATTGACATCGTGATACGCCATATCGAGCTGGGCGATCCTGGGCGAGGACAACGGGAGATCGTGCTTTGCCATGTAGCGCTCAATGATTGACCGCTTGATGACCCAATCAATCTCTCGATCGATCAGGGAGAAATCCTGACTTTCGATCGCTTTGATCGAACGTCCCCAAAGCTCAAGCACCCTTCTGATTGTCGAATCCTCAGTCAGCCCGCGTCTTTGCGCAAAATCGTTGGCTTTCTCAAAGTACTCAGCCTGCATCTCCAGGGCGGAAAGTTCACGCCCATTTGCCAACTTCACTTGGACTGATCCCGTTACGTCATGACTTATTTCTCGGATCGCTCTGATCGGATTCTCCAATGAGAGATCGCGAAGGGTAACCCCCGCTTCGAGCATTCGCAGAACGAGATCTGCTGAGCCAACTTTGAGCAAATTGGTCGTCTCGCTCATGTTGCTATCACCGACAATTACATGAAGTCGGCGGTACAGATCAGCATCCGCATGTGGTTCATCGCGCGTATTGATGATGGGCCGCGAGCGTGTGGTTGCACTCGAAACACCTTCCCAGATGTGGTCTGCGCGCTGGGAGACGCAATACACCGCACCTCGAGGTGTTTGCAGGACCTTCCCGGCGCCGACCAGAATCTGGCGAGAGATCAAAAAAGGAATGAAACCGTCTGCGAGGCGGGTGAAATCCCCTGCTCGATCGACAAGGTAGTTCTCGTGACACCCGTAGGAGTTTCCCGCCGAATCAGTGTTGTTCTTGAACAGGTACACATCTCCTTGAATGCCCTCTTCGGCCAAACGTTCTTCCGCATCGACACATAGACCTTCAAGGATCCTCTCGCCGGCTCGGTCGTGGGCCAACAATGTGGGAATGTCGTCGCACTCTGCCGTTGCGTATTCAGGGTGGCTTCCAACATCTAGGTACAGACGGGACCCGTTCCGGAGGAAGACATTGCTACTTCTCCCCCACGACACGACCCGACGGAACAGGTAGCGCGCCACCTCATCAGGGCTCAGTCGACGCTGCCCCTTGAAGGTGCAGGTCACCCCATACTCGGTCTCGATCCCGAATATCCGTCGGTCCATCGCTTCACTCTAAGCCGAAACGAGACTTTCAGCCTGCGAGAACACGATCGATCTCAGCCGTTTCGAGTCTTCTGAAGGTTCGCCTTGACCGGTTTCGATCTAAAACGGCCACTTCCAGATCACGGCCCGAAAGGGTGCGTACCTCATCAAGGGCGTGATGGGAAAGCACATGAACGGCCTGGGTGAGGCTTTCGAATTCACTCTGACCGGACTTCCAAACCTCGGATAGCGCCCCTTCGATGGCTTCAGCTGACCCGCCCATTGCAACATATCCATGCTCATCAGCAACTGACCCATCAAACGTCAGCCGATATATCTGATCAGTGGCCTCATCGACACCCAATTCAGCGACGACAATCTCGACCTCATACGGCTTGGCGGTCTCAGTGAAGATTGTTCCTAAGGTTTGTGCATAGGCGTTTGCCAAACTTCTACCCGTGACATCTGTGCGGTCGTATGCGTATCCACGAAGATCGGCAAGACGCACACCCGCAACTCGCAGATTTTCGAATTCGTTGTATTTGCCAACAGCAGCAAATCCAATCCGGTCATAAATTTCGCTAATCTTGTGCAAGGCCCTTGACGGGTTTTCGGCTACAAAAAGGATGCCCGACCCATACTGAATAACTACAACACTTCTTCCCCGAGCAATCCCCTTTCGGGCAAAATCGGCCTTATCTTTCATCACCTGTTCTGGCGAAACGTAAAATGGCATGCTCATGAGGTGGCCCCGCCATCGTTGGGCGCGAATGGGCCATCTGGGCGCACATGGCGACGCTCAACCAAACGCCGGACTTGATCCTCGACTTCACTTTCATCAAGGATTCGAACTCCATCAGCACTCGCTACTGCCACCACTGGAAAGATTCTGCGATTGAGATCGGGGCCGCCGGTGGCGCTGTCGTCATCAGCCGCGTCATACAGGGACTCCAATGCGGCCTGAACAGCGTCAGTCTCAGATGCTCCGCGAGCAAAGAGTTTTTTCAAGGAACCGCGCGCAAAGGTGCTCCCCGAGCCGACCGCATAGAAATCGTGCTCCTCATAACGCCCACCCGTGACGTCATATGAAAAGAGCCGTCCTTTCTCTTTGGCTAGGTCATAACCACCAAAGAGGGGTACCACCGCCAGACCTTGCATGGCCATACCCAAGTTCCCACGAAGCATCGTTGCGAGTCGATTCGCTTTGCCATCGAGTGACAAAGAGACCCCTTCGATCTTTTCGTAGTGTTCCAATTCAACTTGAAACAGCCGGACCAATTCAACAGCTAAGCCTGCAGTACCGGCAATCCCTACAACAGAATGGCTATCGGCTGCGAACACCTTTTCGATATCGCGCTGCGCAATGAAGTTTCCCATCGTGGCCCTGCGATCACCAGCCATCACCATGCCACCGGCGCATTGCAGACCCACGATGGTTGTGCCATGCAAGACATCAACCATTGGTGTGTGAGAGTTCAGCGGTACATCAACGCCCATCGACCCACTGACCCGAAGCAGGAAGTCAGAGAACGAGGCATGCCGCGGAGCGGAAAGAGCGATATTGAGATCGACCCCACCTGAAGACGACGGAATCATTGTCCGCCCTTCTGGATGAAGGACTTCACAAAATCTTCAGCGTTGACTTCTAAGACCTCGTCGATTTCCGCCAAGATCGCATCAACATCAGCGTCGACCTCCGAAGGCGCTACCTCCTGGGACGCTGCTTTGCCAGAGACTTCATCATCCTCAGACTGCTGCGAAGTGCTACGGGCGCGCGCGTCGGCTTTCTCCTGGCTAGGCATGCCCCTAGATTAACCTGAACTGACATACATAGCGCGTCAATCTGCCACGAGGGCCGCAACGAGTGCTTCAGCGCTGGCGCAAACGTCGAGAAGTGCGCCAACATGCTCCTTTGTTCCGCGAGTGGGTTCTAGCGTGGGCACCCGAAGCAGAGCTTCGTGCCCATCGAGGTCAAAAACAATCGAATCCCACGAGGCTGCCGCTACGGATTCCGGGAATCGGCGCATGCATTCCCCCCGGAAATAGGCTCGCGTGTTCGTTGGGGGATGCCCGACTGCATCCACCACTTCAGACTCCTCAACGATCTTGTCCAAGCGCCCAGCGGCGATCAACTTCTTGGCCAAGCCTTTGCCCGGCCGGAGATCGGAGTACTGCAGGTCAATCAGCTGGAGCCGTGGATCATCCCAGGTAAGCGCATCGCGGTTGATGTATCCGGTCATGAGTGCGTACTTTGCTACCCAATCCACAGATTTTGCTGCGAGCTTCGGATCCATACTGAGTTGGTCGAGGACGAGGCGCCACCTTTCAAGAACATCCTTGGTCATCACATCAACGTCATAATCTGGCCGTTCCGAACAAAACTTCTCGGCACGACCAAGCAATTCGTATTGAATCTCGAGGGCGGTCAATTCCTCGCCCGAATTCAGAAGCAATCTGTTGCTCAATGTGACGTCGTGAGAAACTCGATGCATCTCGCGAACCGGATCCGATGGCATCAGATCGCAATCGGCAAGGGCACCCTCTTCGATCATTGCGAGGACAATTGAGGTAGTTCCCATTTTCAGATAGGTGGCAACTTCAGATAAATTCGCATCACCGACGATGACATGCAACCTGCGATACTTCTCTGGATCCGCGTGTGGCTCGTCTCGCGTATTGATGATCGGACGTTTGAGTGTGGTTTCCAGGCCTACTTCCACTTCAAAGAAGTCAGCGCGCTGACTCAGTTGAAAAACCTTTGATGCTCCATCTTGGCCGACACCCAGTCTTCCAGATCCTGTAAAAATCTGGCGCGTGATGAAAAATGGAATCAGATACTTCACGATGTCTGCGAAGGGCGTGCTCCTCTTCATGAGGTAGTTCTCGTGACAACCGTACGACGCACCTTTGTTGTCTGTGTTGTTCTTGTACAAGAGGATCTGCTGGCCTCCCATCACGAGAGAGGTCGCTGCAGCCGCACGCTCCATCACCACCTCTCCAGCCCGATCCCAGAGAACAGCATCACGCGGATTGGTGACTTCTGGGCTTGAGTACTCCGGATGGGCATGATCCACATAGAGCCTGGCGCCGTTAGTCAAGATGACATTGGCAAGCCCTAAATCATCGTCTGTCAGTTGGCTCGGATCTGCTTCTGCACGAGACTGATCAAAGCCTCGGGCATCTCGCAATGGGGATTCGACCGCGTAATCCCAACGCTGGTGAGTTGACTGAGGCGAGGCGACCAGTTGCGCATAGGCATTAACAATGTGCGTCGATGCCACCATGGGATTCATCGTTGGATCCGACGGCGTCGAGATTCCGTATTCCGTCTCGATGCCCATAATGCGGTGAACACTCATTGGGGCTACAGGTACTGACCAGTGTGGCTTGCAGTATCAATCGAGCGACCGGGCTCTGCACCCTTCTTGCCCCTGATCAAGGTCCTGATGAAAATGATCCGTTCGCCCTTCTTGCCTGAAATTCGAGCCCAGTCATCCGGGTTCGTGGTGTTCGGAAGATCCTCGTTCTCCCTGAACTCATCGACGCAAGCATCAAGAAGATGTTGAACCCGAATCCCTCGGTCGCCAGTTGCCAGAAAATCCTTGATTGCCGATTTCTTGGCCCTTGACACGATATTTTCCAACATCGCACCCGAATTGAAGTCTTTGAAATACAGAATCTCTTTATCTCCATTGGCATATGTCACTTCGAGGAATCTGTTGTCTTCCGATTCGGAATACATGCGCTCGACCGCCACCTGAATCATTGACTGCACTGTCGCTTCGCGGTTATCGCCATTCTCAGCAAGATCATCTTGATGGAGTGGTAATTCAGCAATCAGATACTTACCAAGAATCTCACGCGCCGCCTCAGCATCAGGCCTTTCGATTTTGATCTTCACATCGAGACGGCCAGGCCTCAGGATTGCGGGGTCGATCATGTCCTCGCGATTCGAGGCGCCAATCACAATCACATTCTCCAGTGATTCGACCCCATCGATCTCACTCAGCAATTGAGGAACGATGGTGTTCTCAACATCACTGCTGACACCTGTACCACGAGTTCTGAAAAGTGAATCCATCTCATCAAAGAACACGATCACAGGAGTGCCCTCTGACGCTTTCTCACGCGCCCTTTGAAACACCAGACGGATGTGGCGTTCGGTCTCACCAACGTACTTATTGAGCAGTTCTGGTCCCTTGATATTGAGGAAGAAGGATCGAGCCTCATCCTTTCCTGTTTTCTCCGCAACCTTCTTGGCGAGAGAATTAGCGACCGCTTTGGCAATGAGGGTTTTCCCGCAACCCGGAGGGCCATACAAGAGAATTCCCTTGGGCGCCTTGAGTTTGTGTTCGGCAAAAAGATCTGCGTGCAAGAACGGCATCTCAACAGCATCGCGAATGGACTCGATTTGGTCCCGCAGGCCACCTATCTGCGAGTAGTCGATATCTGGAACCTCTTCAAGGACCAGTTCTTCAACTTCGGCTTTGGGGACCTTTTCCATGACATAGGAACTGCGCGTATCGCAAAGGAGCGAATCCCCTGCCCGAAGAATCTCATCTTGAAGTGACGTGGCCAACCGCACCACACGCTCCTCGTCCGAGTGAGCCAACACCAACGCGCGGTCAGGCCCGAGCCGCTCCTTGAGGGTGACGATTTCTCCAACGTCCTCATATTCGCGAACACCGATGATGTTCATGGTTTCGTTCAGCATGACCTCGCGGCCAGGTGTGAGTGAAATGACGTCGACGGCTGGACTCACCGAGACACGCAACTTCTTGCCCGACGCCATGATGTCGACACTTCCATCGTCAAGTCGGGTCAGAAGTGTTCCGTAGCCACTTGGTGGTTCGGCTAGACGATCTACTTCAGCCTTCAACGTAACGATCTGCTCACGCGCATCACGCAGGGTAGAGATCAACCGCTCGTTGTGATCACGTTGAGCAGCAAGTTCGGCTTGCAGGTCGCCTGCAGCGCTTGAATCACCGTTTACTGACGCACCTGTCTCGGACACGCTTACCTCCGGTGACTAAGGGGAACACTCAACGTTGACTCTAACCCGAAATGTCGGAATCGGCAGGAGGGACAGACCCCTCTGCGCGCGGTCCGTCGTAGTCGGCGCCGTATGCGGTGGGTGCGGGCCGTCGAGCCCGGCGAGGGGCCGATATACCCGCCGAGAGGGCTCGCGTGGCGACCAAGAACCCGGTATGACCGTTCATTTTGTGATCCGGGCGGACCGACAACCCATCGAGGTGCCACGTGCGCAGCATGAGTTCCTCTGCTCTCGGCTCAATCCATTTGTCGTGGACTCGGAGACTTTCCACCAGGGTGGAAAGTTGGGTGGCCGTTGCCACATAGCCCACGAGGGCACCTCCGGGACGCAAACTCAGGTGAGCGGCCTCGAGGCACTCCCACGGTGCCAGCATGTCCAGAACGACGCCGTCCCAGGAGTGGTCTGCGGGAGCCTCGTCATTAAAGTCACCCGTGGTGATGGTCCAATTCGTAGGGAACCCACCAAACCATCGTCGAACATTCTGTGCTGCGACCTCCGCGAAATCGGATCGCCTTTCGATGCTCATGAGTGCACCGCTCGTGCCCACTCCAGAGAGCAAATAGCAGGAAAGCGAGCCAGAGCCCGCCCCAGCCTCAATGATCCTCGCTCCAGCTTGGGCCCCCGCCAAACCTGCGATGCGGACGGCATCCTTGGGGTACACCACGGCTGCCTCGCGAGGCATCCCCAATACGTAGTCGTCGAGCATCGGCCTGAGGACGAGGAAGGGCACCTCTCGGGACGACATGACCACATTCCCATCAGGAAGGCCAATGAGGGTGTCGTGCTCGATATGACCGCGGTGTGTGTGCGTGCTCGCACCTGCCTGCAAAGTGATGGTGTATTTGTTCAGGCGCGGATCAGTCATTTGCACAAGATCACCCTCGCGCAGGACCCCTTGTGGGCGAGAGCCCACCTCCACCGCATCCGTGGGAGGTTCAGGATGGGCTCGTCGTCCGCGTCTGGCCATTCCCCGACCCTACCGGCGCCTTAGGCTAGTCAAATGTCAGCGATCGTCGAGCCGGTGATGGGCACACCATTTCCGCAGAGCCTGTCCCCCTCAAGAACTGGCGACTTTCTGACCTGCCCCCTCATGTACCGGCTCAAGACAATTGATCAACTCCCCACAGCACCATCAGCTGCAGCAGTCCGCGGCACACTCGTTCACGAAGTACTTGAGCGACTGTTTAACGTTGCGCCGGCTGAACGCACTGTGGAAGAGGCGCAGAGACTGGCCGTCATCTCTTGGCAGGACTTGTGTCAATCCGATCCGGATGCAGCCAAAACGTTGATTCCCGAAGGGCACGATTCGGTTGCATCAGCACTGCATATCTCGCATGTGCTCAGCCCAGTTCTTCCGCTCCTTGAAACCTACTTCGCGATGGAAGATCCCGGTCGACTTGAGCCGCATGCACGTGAATTGGCGTTGAGCGTCGCACTTGAGAAAGATTTCACGATTCGTGGCTTCGTAGATCGAGTAGATCGCAGCCCCGAGGGCTTGATCAGGATTGTGGATTACAAGACTGGGAAGTCACCTTCAGCAACATTCGAGGCTAAGGCCATGTTCCAGATGAGGTTCTACGCTCTCGCCTGGTGGCGGATGACAGACGAGGTTCCTACCCAACTCCAGCTGATGTACCTCGGAAACGGGGAATTTGTCCGATACGCACCTACAGCTGATGACCTGATCGCTACGGAGCGCAAGATTCTGGCAATCCGTGACGCCATCAGCAGAGCGGGTGACCAGCAAGATTTCAAGGCCACCCCATCCCGATTATGCGGTTGGTGCGATTTCAAGCAGTTCTGCCCTGAGTTTGGAGGCATTGTTCCTCCACTGCCACCAAGGGAGGAGTGGCTTTCAGGTTCATCGCGTGTAACAGTGGCACTTGATTTCGCTCTTAACGCGGCGCTGCCGCCGGAGAATTCGGTTCGAGAAGGGTCCATCTAACATGACTGAAGACCGTAAGCCCGCAATCGCTGCCGTCGACGTGCGGAAGGTGTACGGCAGTGGCGAGACAGCCGTTGTGGCCCTGGCCGGCATCAGCCTGGACGTTCCACAAGGACAGTTCGCTGCCGTTATGGGCCCTTCCGGTTCAGGTAAATCCACCCTGATGCATTGCTTGGCTGGGCTCGATTCGGTGACGAGCGGTTCGATAGAACTGGACGGCACCGAGATCACCGAGCTCTCCGACAACAAACTCACCCAACTTCGACGAGAACAGGTTGGTTTCATTTTTCAATCGTTCAACCTGATTCCCACGCTCAATGCGCTGGAGAACATCCGCCTCCCCATGGACATAGCCGGACAACGTCCTGATCAAGCATGGCTCGATACCGTCATTGACACCGTCGGCCTACGTGACCGCTTGACCCATCGCCCCAGCGAGCTCTCTGGTGGCCAACAGCAACGCGTCGCAGCGGCTCGAGCGTTGGCGAGTAGGCCGACAATCATTTTCGCTGACGAACCCACAGGCAATCTTGATTCCAAATCAGGCGGAGAGGTACTTGGATTTCTGCGTAAAAGTGTCGATGAACTCGGGCAAACCATTGTGATGGTGACCCATGAGGCCATCGCAGCGTCCTACGCCGATCGGGTCATATTCCTAGCTGATGGATTCTTAGTTGATGAGTTGTTTGAGCCGACCCCAGAGCGAGTGTTCGATCGGATGAAATCTCTCGACACTCCAGGCAAAGCTGCGGTCTAGACATGTGGAGAGCGGCGTATCGAAACATTGTTGCCCATCGACTGCGCTTAGCGCTCACGACTCTCACCGTGGCCCTCGGCATTGCCTTCGTTGCCGGTACCAACATCTTTACTGATTCCCTGCAATCCTCATTCGACTCACTCGTGGCGCAGCCCCGCCCCGATGTGACAGTCTCTCCGCGCACTGAACTCGATCAACCCGGCGATGGTGGCACTGCAATCGATGGCTCTGCCCTCACACTCCCCCAAGGCCTCGTCAATGAGCTGGCTGACATTCCCGCTGCTGAAGCCGCATACGGCCGCGTGACGAGCGATCGCGCTTATGTTCTTGATGCAAATGGCGACATCCTCGGACCAGACGGTCCCCCTGCGCGAGTCACATCCTGGGTGGGGATAGATGAGGCCTCTCCGCTGCGCATCACCGAGGGCGCCCCACCCGTTGGCCCCGACCAGGTCGCCGTGTTGGTCGCAACCGCCGAAGAAGGCGGGTTTTCAGTTGGCGATGAGATCTCCATCGCCACCGACAACGCAGGAGTGGTCTCCCCCACCATCTCCGGACTCGTCTCGCGAACACTCTCTGGTGGGCTGGGTGGCACGCTCGTCGTCTTTGACTTCGCCACAACCCAGCAGTACTACCTCGCTCCAGATCTGGTCAATTCGATCGGCGTCATGGCAGCACCTGGCGTGAGTCAAGATGCGTTGGCGAGTGCCATCACCGGGGTTCTCGAGACCAAAGACCTAGGTCCAATATCAGTTCAAACCGGTCAAGAAAGTGCCGATGAAGCATCTGAACGAATTGAAGAAGGCTTTCGCTTTCTCAATACATTCCTGCTGGCCTTTGGATTTCTCGCACTTTTTGTGGCCACGTTCCTCATCGTAAATACATTCACCATGTTGATCGCCCAACGCACGAGAGAGCTAGCCCTGTTGAGGGCAATAGGGGCATCTCGCCGCCAAGTTTTTGGTTCAGTGCTGCTCGAAGCCGCCTTGATCGGTGCACTTGCTTCTGTGATCGGACTAGCGGGTGGAGTCTTGGTCAGTTACGGTCTTCGGGCACTAGTGGATCGCATTGGCGCAACCTTGCCAGCCGCTCCACTGGTCATCGAAAACTCGACCTTGATTCTTGCGGCCGTCGTCGGCATCGGCGTCACAGTTCTCTCAGCTCTAGGTCCGGCTAAGCGCGCTGCCACGATCGCTCCCGTAGCTGCCATGCGATCGGATAGTGCACCCTCATCTCGATCACTACGACGCTCATTCGTCATAGGGATCAGCTTCATTGCCCTTGCGATCCCTTTTGCAATTGCTTCCCTCAACATCTCTGCTGACGAAACACAACAGCGCGCTGCAGTGCTTGGCGCCAGCGCTGTTCTGGCCATCATTGGGACAGTCCTGATTACTCCGACACTGGCAGACCTGCTCTTTGGTTGGATCCGCGGCGCTTACCGCACGAGTGGAGTGAGCAAATTAGCCGTTGAAAATGCTCGACGCAATCCAAGAAGAACCAGTGCGACTGCAAGCGCACTGAGTATTGGCCTTGCCCTCATGACAGCAGTCACAGTGATTGGAACATCTGCGCGAACAAGTATCGGAACTGTGATCGAGCAGACCATAGGCGCCGACTTCGTCATCACCAACAGCGCCTTCAGACCTCTTGAACCAAAGGTGTACCAATCGGTGAAAGATGTTCCAGGTGCTGACGTCGTTACCTACATTCGAACGGTTCCACTAGAGGTCGGTGAGGAGAGATTTACCCTCACCGGAGTAGAGACCGAATACATTTCTGACGTTATTGACGTTCAAGTGACCGCCGGCAGCCTCGAAGATCTTGCCTTGGGAACAGCGTTGGTGGATTCGGAAACCGCCACAACGCTCGGGGTTGGCCCGGGCGATACGGTCGCAGCGACCTTCGTCAATGGTCCCGGCTCGCTTCGAATTGTCGGAATATATGAGCCCATTGGTTTCCTACAAGGGTTCTTCGCCACCATGCCAACAGTGATGAGTATTGGCGCCCTCGAACGCGATACAGGTGTCTACATTACTGCTTCGGATGAGAGTCAGGTCGAGGCTTTGCGTGCCGAGTTGAATCGCAGAATTGACGGCATTCCTGAGGCTCAAGTCCAGGATCAAGCGGACATCAAACGTGAAATAAATCAACAATTCGACGTGCTGTTCATCTTTGTTTATGCACTTTTAGGTTTGAGCATTCTCGTTGCCTTCCTCGGGATTGTGAACACGCTCTCTCTGAGCGTGTACGAGCGATTTAGAGAAATTGGATTGCTGAGAGCGGTTGGAATGACCCGCAGGCAAATTCGCCGGATGATCAGTACAGAGGCACTCTGGATTGCCGTCCTAGGAACCCTGTTGGGCACCACCATCGGACTGATTTATGGAACCCTTTTCCAGCGGATCCTCGCAACCGAAGGCATCACATACCTCGATATCCCCTGGCTCCAGATTGGCTTCTTCATCATTGCCGGCTCCGCTGGTGGACTGGTGGCGTCGATTTGGCCAGCATGGAGAGCCTCTCGCATGCGCATACTTTCTGCCATCTCTACGGAGTGAAACCCCTCCACAACGATTGAATGGTTTCACCCTCAAGGGAACGGACAATACACAGAGATGGGTGCGCTTCAATGTTGGCAATGTGCGGAACTGCCACCACTTTGCAACCAGATGCGACCGCGGCCGCTACTCCCGTCGGTGAATCTTCAATAGCCATGCAGTCCACCGGCGCCCTACGAAGAAGCGTCATTGCAGAAAGGTACGGGTCAGGATGTGGCTTACCCCTGTTCACTTCATCGCCGGGCACAATGACCGTGAAGGGGTCAACCCCAATGTCGCGGGCAAGCCGCTCATGCAGAGCGATCACGAGCCTGCGCCACGACGCGGTCACCAAAGCCGTTGCAATTCCTAAATCGGTAGCCTCCGTCAACAACTCACGGGCACCAGGTCGCCATCTGATGGGTTCGCGCCTCATGAGCACTTCAACCTCGTCCATGAGATCACAGCCGACCCGTTCGACTGATCGTGTTGAACCGGCAGACGCGATCATGTACTCCGCGACCCGCTCTAACGGTCCGCCAAGACAGTTTTCTTGATCCGCGTCGGACCACGTTCCTCCGAGATCATTCATGATTCGCTGTTCAGCAAGTCGCCACAAATGCTCACTGTCAATGAGCGTTCCATCCATGTCAAAAAGGACCGCTCCCGGCAAATCCACTGTCTCGCTGATGTGCATCACTATGAAGCGTTGAAGTACTTAGCTTCAGGATGATGCACAATGATCGCGCTGGTCGATTGCTCAGGGTGGAGTTGGAATTCCTCGGAGAGTTTCACGCCGATGCGTTCAGGTGTCAGGAGCGCCATCAAGGGCACCTGTTGATCCAGATCAGGGCACGCCGGGTAACCAAATGAATATCGTGAACCGCGGTATCCCTGCTTGGCAATGAGCGTTTCCATATTCACCGAGTCCTCGGTGTGCACACTGAGCTCCTCGCGGATTCGTGCATGCCAAAATTCGGCGAGTGCCTCGGTGAGCTGAACGGTAAGACCATGCAATTCCAAGTAATCTCGATATGAATCGGAATCGAAGAGCCGGGCAGTTGCCTCAGATGCTGCTTGCCCCATTGTCACAATATGGAAAGCAACAACGTCGAGTTCTCCGGACTCTTTCGATCGAAAGAAATCTGCCAGACATAAGTGTCTATCCCGAGTTTGCCTTGGGAACCAGAACCGCGCCCACTCCTGCCCTTCCTGCGGACCCGAGGGATGCAGCACAACCAACTCTTGCCCCTCGGAGTAACACGGGAAATATCCATAGACAACAGCCGGCTCAATCATCGACTCTGTCATGATGCGATCGAGCCAAGCCCGGAGGCGCGGACGACCTTCTGTCTCTACGAGCTCTTCATAGCCCGGCCCGTCGCCGCGAGTGGGCTTCAATCCCCATTGCCCAAGGAAGAGGGCCCGTTCGTCCAGGTATGGCAAATAATCGGCGAGGGATATTCCGCGAACAACACGGTCACCCCAGAACGGCGGCACCGGAACAGGGTTGTCCGATGCAACGTCAGAGCGAGCAGGCATATCGATCGACGCTGTTTGTGTTGGTTTGATCGGGGTGCGCACCTTGCGTTCACGGCGCTCAGGCAGCGCAGCGCCCGGAACCCCGCGCTTCACGTCCATCACTGCATCCATAAGTCGAAGCCCCTCAAAGGCATCGCGCGCATAGCGGACTTCGCCGTCGTACATATCGGCGAGATCTTGTTCAACGAAAGAACGAGTGAGTGCCGCTCCACCCAAAATAACCGGATACTTCGTTGCAATGCCTCGATTATTCATCTCAGCAAGATTCTCTTTCATAATGACTGTGCTCTTCACCAACAAGCCACTCATCCCAATGGCATCGGCATCATTATGTTCAGCAGCTTCGATGATTGCCGATACCGGCTGCTTGATTCCGAGATTGACCACGGTGTACCCATTGTTTGTCAAAATTATGTCGACAAGGTTTTTCCCGATGTCATGAACGTCGCCCTTTACGGTCGCGATCACCATCGTGCCCTTGCCCTGCTCATCGGCTCTATCCATGTGGGGTTCGAGGTAAGCCACAGCTCTTTTCATTACTTCGGCGCTTTGCAGAACGAAAGGTAATTGCATTTCCCCGGATGCAAACAACTCACCAACTGTCTTCATTCCGGAGAGCAACGTTTCATTGACGATCGCCAATGCAGGCTTTTTAAGGAGCGCCGCGTCTAGGTCCGCATCGAGCCCGACTTTCTCGCCGTCGATGATTCGGCGCTCGAGACGATCAAATAGGGGCAATGCCGCAAGCTCTTCGGCTTTTGTAGCAGCTGAACTCATCGACTCCACACCATCGAAAAGTGCCAGATACTCCTGCAGCGGGTCGTAGGTGGTGTTTCCATCGTCGTCAAACACGCGTCGGTCATAGACCAAATCCAAAGCAACTTCGCGCTGCCTTTCATCGATCCGAGCCATGGGCAAGATCTTGGAGGCATGAACGATTGCCGCATCTAACCCAGCATTGGTGCATTCGTGCAGAAATACCGAGTTGAGCACTTGGCGGGCCGCTGGATTAAGGCCGAACGACACATTGGACAAACCCAAAACCGTTTGCACATCTGGGTACAGGACTTTCAACTCGCGAATGGCCTCAATCGTTTCGATGCCATCACGCCTGGTCTCTTCCTGACCGGTTGCAATCGGAAAGGTGAGGGTGTCGACCATGATGTCAGAGATGTTCATTCCCCAGTTGTTATGCAAATCATCGATGAGTCGACTTGCTACCCGCACCTTCCACTCGCGGGTACGCGCTTGGCCTTCTTCATCAATCGTGAGAGCGATAACGGCCGCTCCATGCTCTTTCACCAACGGCATGATTCGCGCAAATCGGGAACCTGGGCCGTCACCATCCTCGTAGTTCACCGAGTTGATCATCGCTCGACCACCCAGCATTGACAGACCCGCCTCAAGCACTTCTGGCTCCGTCGAATCTAAGACGATGGGCAATGTCGATGCCGTAGCAAATCTACCTGCAAGTTCACGCATATCTGCAGCGCCATCTCGCCCTACATAATCAACGCAAAGGTCCAAAAAGTGCGCGCCGTCGCGAATCTGGTCGCGGGCAATTTCTACGCAGGATTCCCAATCTTCGGCCAATAACGCGTCGCGGAATGCTCTTGAACCGTTCGCGTTAGTGCGCTCACCAATCGAAAGATAGGCAGTGTCCTGCCGGAACGGAACAGATTGGTACAAGGACGCAGCCGATGCTTCATGCGCGGGTTCCCGATCTTTGACCTGCATCCCTGAAACTCGTTCAACGACTCGCGCCATGTGTTCAGGGGTGGTTCCGCAGCATCCACCAACCAGAGCCAGACCGTATTCCTTTACAAAGTACTCGTGCGCATCTGCCAATTCCTCAGGACTCAAGGGGTAGTGAGCACCCTCTGATGTGAGAACCGGTAGTCCCGCGTTGGGCATACAAGAAATCCCAATCTCAGCCTGCCGGGAAAGTGTGCGCAGATGCTCCGACATTTCGGTGGGACCGGTTGCACAGTTGAGCCCAATGATGTCGATACCAAGTGGTTCGAGGGCCGTGAGCGCGGCACCAATTTCAGAACCGAGGAGCAAGGTGCCGGTTGTCTCGACAGTCACCTGGGCGATCACAGGTAATGTGCTGTTCGCGGCGTCCAGAGCCCGGCGCGCACCGATCAACGCCGCCTTGGCCTGCAAAAGGTCTTGAGCTGTCTCGATCAGGATGGCATCCACGCCACCATCAATGAGACCTTTCACCTGCTCGGCATAAGCATCACGGAGTTGCTCAAAGGGCGCATGCCCCAGAGACGGCAATTTGGTGCCCGGGCCAACCGAACCCAGAACCCAACGCGGGTGATCCGATGTTGAGTACTCGTCGGCAACCTGGCGCGCAATGGCTGCTCCCGCCCGCGCCAACTCATAGATTCGGTCTTCAATCCCGTACTCAGCCAAGTTCGCCCAGTTGGCACCGAATGTGTTCGTCTCAACACAATCGACTCCTACGTCGAAATACTCCCGGTGAACGGCTGCAACGATGTCAGGCCGTGAAACATTGAGCACCTCATTGCAGCCTTCATGACCCTCAAAATCCTCTAGGGATGGATCAGCCGCTTGCAGCATGGTGCCCATTGCGCCATCCGCCACCACAACCCGGGTGGCGAGGGCCTCACGCAATGAACCGGGTCCTGATTCTGGATGCGGGGAATGCAGAGCCGTTCCGGCATCCAGAGTGGAGGTCATAGGAAGAAGGCTATCCGCTCCCTCACCACTCGGCAGCGGGTAACGTGGTCGGCGTGCCGCAGCTGACGACCTCCGACGGTGTGACGATTCACTATGAGATAGATCTTGAGGCGCCAAGGGGTAAAGAACTCGATCCGGGCGCGATCATCTTGCTGCATGGTCTGAGTCAGCAGCGGCACTTCTGGGGGCCAGTCATATCAACGATGGCACAGACCGATGGGCCAGCAATCGTGGTCGTCGATCAACGAGGGCATGGAGACAGCGACTCGGCCCTTAGTGTCGACTACAGCATCGACCGGTGCGCCCAAGACATCCTTGAACTGATCGAGGCGATTGAACCCCCTTGGGTGACCTTGGTGGGTCATAGTTGGGGTGCATCGGTGGCCCTGCGCGCTGCTGCCGAGCTCGGCTCCAGATGTCGTTCAGTCGTACTTATTGATGGTGGCGTCTTTGGACCTGCGATGCTCGGTGACGCTCAAGATGTGCGGGAACAGCTTCGTCCGCCGCTCCTTGGATTGCCGCTGGATGAGATTTTCGAGTTGATGCGCTCAGGGGATCTGGGCCGCAATTGGACCCCGGAAGTCCAGAACGCGCTGAGTCCCACCTTTGCCGTAGACGATGAGGGGCTGGCCCGAACCCGAATTGGCGTAGTGAGACACATGAGCGTCCTCGATGGTCTTCTTGCCTATGCACCAGAACGTGATCTCGCCACCCTTGGGACCCTTGACCAAACAGAGGTATGGGTTGTGATCTGTACCCCACTGACACCACCAGTTGGGCTCGGCTTGGATTGGCCGGCCTTCCAACGGCAGGCAATTTCCACGGTGGCCGAACTTGTCCCATCTGCCCGAGTCTTAGAGTGGCGAGGGGGCATTCACGACGTACCCTTGCAATGGCCCGCCTTGGTGGGCGGACTGATTCGCTCCGCGTCCACCACGTTCACGGCTGAGGGGAAGGTCAATGATCGAGTTTGATGATCTGCCCGTGCTCACAGATCCTGTTCTGATTGCCGCCTTTGAAGGTTGGAACGATGCCGGCGAAGCAGCATCTGGAAC
>CAIXFB010000388.1 GCA_903918595.1 uncultured Actinomycetes bacterium | reverse complement strand
GCTAGCTACACGACAGGTGGCCGACCGGCCTTTGACATCTCCCACACTGTTTTCCATTTGATCGGGCGACGCTCCACAGGCGGAGTGCTGATCCCCTCCCGCAAACCGGCAAACCATGCCGCCCGAGCTTTGGGGTCTCGCACGCGCACGGTGGCCAACACGACCCACGAACCCACATAGATGGGTTCAAGCACCGCAGGCAAATTGCGCCGCGCCAACCACACCCGGTTGCGTGCGTTCATGCGATAGAACTCTGCATGCCTCAACGGATCAATCACCGGATGGTGCACCTGCAGATCGCCCGCATACCAAGCAACGTAGCCCGCATCCCAGACACGCCAGACCAAATCAATGCCCTCGTGCGCGTAGAAGAATTCACCCGGCCAGCCACCCGTCGCTGCAAACACTTCAGGCCGGATAGCAACGGCGCCCTCCCACAACGAAGTTGCCGGACCCGGCGTCGCAGGATCACCCACGCGCAGGCGCGGCACCCAACGCCCAGGCGCTCGCCGTCCAGTGGGATCCACAACGCGTGGCTGAATCAAACCCAGCTGTGGATCTGACTCGAAGCGTCGTCGTACTTCTGCAAGAAAGCCGGGGTTCGCGAGTTCGGCATCGTCGTCGAGGAAAAACAGGAGGTCGCCGCGAACCTGCGGAACCCCAGCATTTCGGCCAGCCGGGATACCTACGTTTTCGGGCAGCCCCAATGCGCCCACACCCTCGGGTAGATCAACCGGTTGCCAGCCATTGCCGACGACCACGATGTCGCAGGTGACATCCTGTTGAGCAAGCACCGAATCGATCGCCTTGCGCAACTCCGCTGGCCGAGTGCCCATCGTCAAAATGACGACGCCGAAATCTGACATCAACGCAACCGACTCGAGGAAAGAATGGCGAGCAGGTGACCAACAACCGTCACGAGCGCGAGGATCGCGAGGGCTCCGACCAGGAACTGAGTGGCACCGAGACCGCCCATTGCAGCGTCAACAACGGATGCAATAAACGCCAAAATCGTTAACTCCACGGAGTGGTATGCGCGATGGAACGGCACGAAACGTGCGAGGGATCGGAGCTTGCGCAAGCCACCTGATGATGGCTCCCCCACCTCGGCCTTGTCTTCAAGCCTTGGCATGTTGTTGTATGCCCGCGAGACGTGCACCATGTCATTGAGCGACTTGTTGTAGAGAATCAACACCGCAAGCAGAGCGCCGATCAGCGGCCATGGGGAATCAAGCCAGCCAGATTCTGGGAAGCCAGCAGCGCGCAGGCCCAACGCAATCGGGATCAGACCTTCAGCGGTGTAATGACCAACCCGGTCAATGAAGACACCCTTGGGGCTGGTGGTCTGGCGCCAACGCGCAACTTCGCCGTCACTGCAGTCCCAGAGCATCTGCATTTGACCCAGCGCCATCGCAAGAAAACCACCCGGCAAACCCGGGATGAGGAGCGCAGCAGCCGCGCCCATGCCGGTGAGCACCATGAGCCACGTGACCTGATTGGCACTGATCGATGTGCGCAGCAGCACCAAGGTCAGATACGGGGAAATCTTGCGCAGATACACATCGGCAACCCAGTGTTCAGAGTTCTTGCGGCCACGGACCGCAGGCGGTTGACCCACCTCCCTGATTTGGGCAATGGTGGGCCGGGCCGGACGGGTGATTTTCTCGGTCACAACTCACCTCCCACAACTCGATTGCTGCGTAGCCACTGGACTGAGGCTACGGGTACGAAAAGAATGAAGAGGGCAATGGCCATGACAAGCATCCCAGTGGCGAACGCCGATGCAGATGCGGCGAGCAACGCCAATCCCGCAACCACAATCAAGCGCCCGTCCCAGCCGAGCCCCGTCCACACGATCCAGCGGGGCACGCTCGCACCGTTGAGCGTTCGATACAACGTGTCGTAGTGGTGGTAGGCCACAACAAAAAGCCAGACATAGCCAATAACTACCGCATCGGGAAACACCTGCAGCACCAACACTGTGACAGCGCCGAGTTCGAGCAACCGCAGCAGCGCGGGAATCGACCAGCCCCACCGCGCGCTGAGTACTCGAGTGCGTCGCGACTCCGGGAACACACTCGCGATGGCGCTACCGAGTGGACCAAGATCGATTTGCTCGCGGAGGAACTGCACACCGCTACCCACCAATGGTTCATGCCAGGTGAGTGTGCGCAGCGTGCGACCAACCAGCACATAACCCAATGCGATCAGCCCGGCGATCAACAACGCAATCAGTGCCCAGTCGGGGCCAGCAACAACTGCCACAACACTGATCAGCAGCCAACGCTCACCGATCGGCATATGGATTACCTTTTTCGCCCAGCGCACGATCGATGACCGATTCATACTGCGTGAGGCCTGCATTGCCGTCGCTACAGAGAGCCCAGCACTGATTGCATTTCCATCCGAGGGGTCAAGCAGAGACCGCACGGGCACAATTGCCTCGCGCAGGCGCTGGACCCTGGCAAAGTCGTAATCACCCATATGCCGGAATGTTTGAAGCGTTATCAACACGAGGACGAGCCACCACACATCGTTGCCCAAACGCGCAGCGCCCACCGCCAAACCGCCATACACCGCAAACTCTTTAACGCGATCTGTTGAGGCATCAAGCCACGCACCCAGTGCGCTGAACCGCCGGGTGGCCCGCGCTACTTCACCGTCGACGCAATCGATGATCAGGCTTAGTTGCAGCAGCACTGCGCCAAGGAGCAGCCAACCAAAGGTGCCACCAGCAAAGGCAAACGCTGACGCGATTCCCACCACAAAAGAGATCACGGTGATCGTGTTGGGGGAAAGCCCGAGCGAAAGTGCGGCCCGCGTCAATGGTTTGGATGCTTTGCGCACCACAAAGGTTGAGTAAAAGCCATCGTCGATCCGATTCGCTTGTAATCGCCTGATCCGATCAACAGGCACGGAATCAACACGGAGCAGGACATCTGGATCGACCCGCGCTCCGCGAAACCATGGAACATCAACGAGACCAACTGCGCGCACCGACACGCCATTTCGAACCAAAGCTACGAGCACCAGTTCAGGAAACTCATTTGGTGCCACAACGATTTCCTCGTGCGCAAGATGCTCGCGCAGCGTTGTTAGCGCAGCAACTGCTACTGGAGCATCAGCTACTGAAATGCGCAGCACCCCAACACTTTTGTGCGTGGGGGCGCCTACCGTGTGAAACGTCGTGCCAGCGCTGACCACCTGGTGGTGCAGAACGCGCAGGTCACCTGTCCTATCGGCAACCACCATTGCGCTGGTACCCGCAAAGGCATCTTCGGCTACTGGGCTGATGGCAGCAGCAGAGACCACGAGATCGGTAGCAACCACAATCACCGGCTCGGTGGCCGGGCGCAGCCGTTCAATGAGCTCGGCTAGCAGCTCAATCGTCGAACCAGATGCCGGTTCACTCACCGGGACTCGTCGTCCTTGTGAAAAAGTGAGGAAATTCCCTGCTTGCGAGTAGCCCGAACTAACCGGCCGGCAAGTTGGCGCGAGGTTGCTTCATCACGTGAGGCAGCAATCACCGATGCGAGTGCTTCCACCGCAGCCGCGATGGGCACCTCTGATGGATCGGTTGCAATTCCCGCTGATGGAACACGAACCGCAAGCGCATCAAGATTGCCGTAAACGTTCACGCCAAGTGCGCCGATCGTTGCTGCTGCGGCAGCACCATGCTCGGCAGCAGCGTCCAAAGCCCAATCCGGAGTCACCAAGCGTGGCTCGGACGCATCTGGTTCACGGCCCTCAACCATTCCGAGTGCAACACCTCGCCGGACCAAGCGCACGTAATCGTTCCACTGCATCTCGTTCTTGACTCGAGCATTGAGTTGCACCAGAAGCTCAGCCTCAGCGGCCGTCATGGACCGATTGCTGGTCAGATCCATCCGCGTGGTCAAAATGTCAGAAGGTACGCCCAGCATCTGCGCGAACGTGACGAACATGGATTCTCGTGGCACATCCTCAAGGACTAGAACACTCACGTTTTCAGGACCAACCGCAGCAGCCCACCGAGTAAGAACCGCCCCGTGATCGTGTCGCTTCCAAAAGGTGGGTGAAATGCGAGCAGCACCGGGGTTGGCGAACACGTCTTCGAGCCACTTCTCGTACGGAGTGGTGAGACCGTATTTCAGGTATTGCTGCCACGAGGAGGAGAGGAGTTTCCCAAGATTGCGCAGGGTGATGACGACCTGCACCCGTTCACCGCCAAGCCGCTCAACTACCGTGCGGGCGGTTTCTTCATCAGCCTCGCAAAAGAATTCACTGCTAATCACTACCCGACCGCTGTACGCATTGGCCCGCTTTGCCAACTTGTCGAAATGCTCGGTGTCAAGAACCGCGCCGCCCCGGCTATTCCACCCCCACGGCCGGCCGAGTACAGCCAGCGCGGCCCGGTGGTGGGCCTGCAATTTTCCGGGGTATCGAACGCCGTTGGCGGCTAGATCGGTTCGGGCATAGGCCAAAGCTGCCTGAATTGCGGTGGTACCGGTCTTGTGGACGCCAATGTGCAACAGCAGTCCGTTTGGCGCGATTGCCGGTGCTACAGCGAAACCGGCCTCAGACATGCCCTCTACCCTAGGGGCGGCTCGTCTGTTTTCCCTTGAGCGCGCGCCTCTCGGAGCAGCTCGATCGCTTCATCCACGCTGCCAGCGGCCTGAATAGAACCGTCAATAATCACAAGTGCACGATCACAGAACTCGCGCAGCGGCCGCGGGGCATCTGTGGCAACGAGGAACGTGGTGCCCAGCCGCTTGGCCTCGGTCAACTGCTCCCAGCAGCGCTCCCTGAATTCGCGCTCCCCCACGACTAGCGCTCGATCAACCGCGTACGCCCTGGCGTGGGTAGCCATAGCGATGGTCCACGCCATGCGCTGGCGGGTCACCGCTGGAGCGGCACCGAGATACCGGTCCATCATCGAATCGACCCCGGCCTGCTCAGCGATCGAGGCCACCTGCGCACCGATCTGATTCGGGGTCATTCCCAGCAGACCGCCCAGCAAGTAAATGTTCTGCCGAATCGTGAACCTACGATCCAAGGCCCGCGCGAGTTCAACCATCGGGATCACGGTGTCGCTGCGGCGCACATTGCCCTCATCGGGCATCAAGGTTCCGGCAGCCAATCGCAGTAATGCTTGGCGGGC
>CAIXFB010000387.1 GCA_903918595.1 uncultured Actinomycetes bacterium | reverse complement strand
GTCGAAGTGGCGTACTGGTTCACACTGATGTTCAGCCCACCTTCAACACCCTTCTTGGAGTTGTAGGTTGCGTTGAAGGTGTGGACGCCTGCGGTGACCATGACGTCCTTGCCGCCCTTGAGGCAGACGTAGAGCTCGCCAGCGCTGCTTGCATTGAAGCTCATCGTGTCGGAAAGTCCCATGGAGTCGGGAACCACCTTTTGCTGCAGCATGTGACCGGCTGCATACGAGAAAGCCTCGGCGTCGTAGGCCTGTGCAGCGGGCGCCGCAATTGCAGTGATGGTGAACGCTGCGGCCGCAGCGAGTGCGATCTTTTTCATAGTGTTTCTCCCTGATCTGTTGTCGAAATCAATGGCGTCGAATAGAAGCGATCGCGATAGCGGCGATCCCCTCGCCTCGACCGGTAAGTCCTAATCCATCCGTGGTGGTTCCCGAAACTCGAACCGGCGCACCAAGTGCTGCCGAGAGGAGGTCTTGCGCCTCTTGCCGACGGGAGCCGACTTTCGGGCGATTGCCGATGACCTGAACGGATGCGTTGACGATGACCCAACCACCCTTGGTGAGCAACGAGCCAACATGGCCAAGAAGTGACACCCCGGATGCTTCGGCCCACTGCGGATCATCTGTTCCGAACACTTCGCCCAAATCCCCAAGCCCAGCAGCCGAGAGCAGCGCATCGCAGAGGGCGTGCGAGGCAACATCTGCATCGGAGTGCCCCGCCAATCCAACTTCACCCGGCCAGTGCAAGCCGGCCAGCCACAGATCACGGCCAGGATCGAGGGCATGCACATCCGTGCCAACGCCTACAAATGTTTCGTTAGTTGACGGCACCAGCTGCCCTTCGCCTGGCAAGGATTGCTTCCGCCAACACAATGTCTGAAGGCGTGGTCACCTTGAATGCATCTTCATGACCAGGAATCACCAGCACCTCAATCCCCATCGCCTCGACAAGACCTGCGTCGTCGGTGACGGTGAGCGCATCTGGGTCGACACCGGCGTGCGCCATTTGAAGAAGGGCGCGGTCAAAACCCTGCGGAGTCTGAATTGCTCGCAAATCCGCACGTGGGACTGTCTCTTGCACGATGCCAGCTGCGTCGACCTTTTTGATTGTGTCGACGACGGCTAGCCCTGGCACCACGGCGCGATGACCAGCGCGAACTGCATTGACCACATTTGTTACGAGCTCGACGGGGATGAGCGGACGAGCCGCATCGTGCACGAGAACGACGTCGACATCGTCGGGCAGTGCAATCAGGGCCCGGGCAACAGACTCCGCCCGGGTTTCACCGCCACTGACCACCTCAACATCTGTTGCCCCGGCAACACTGGACAGCAATGCGCGGGTCTGCTCTACGGCATCTGCAGGAGCAGCAACCACCACCACGTCAATATTTGGTGCTGAGCACAATGCCTTGACCGCATGCACGAGCATGGGAACTCCACCAATTTCGCGCAGCGCTTTGGGCGCACCAGGACCCAGACGTTCGCCGCGGCCGGCTGCCGGCACCAACGCCGCGGTGCGGGACATCACAGCACACTCAGGTTGTCTATTTAGGACGCGAGAACTTCGTCGAGGATTGCCTCTGCCTTGACCTCGTTGGTCTTTTCAGCGAGAGCAAGTTCGCTCACCAGAATTTGACGGGCCTTCGCCAGCATGCGCTTTTCACCAGCTGAGAGTCCTCGTTCACGCTCACGGCGCCAGAGATCGCGAACAACCTCAGCTACCTTGATGACATCGCCGGATGCGAGTTTTTCTAGATTGGCCTTATAGCGACGAGACCAGTTGGTGGGCTCCTCGGTGTATGGCTGGCGCAGGACGTTGAAGACTCGATCGAGGCCTTCGGCGTTGACTACGTCGCGGACTCCCACCAGATCGACATTGTCTGAGGGGACCCGAACCGTGAGATCGCCTTGGGCGACCCGGAGTACGAGGTACTCGCGATCCTCACCCTTGATCTTGCGGATTTCTACAGATTCAATGACTGCAGCTCCGTGGTGCGGGTAAACGACGGTATCGCCAACGCTGAACGCCATGTGTGTGGCCCCTTTCCAGATTGGTGAGTTTATCACGGGGAATGATCACCTCGGACCGCGCATAAAATGCTTGGTATTGCTCACGATTCCTTGTTGTGAGGGGTATGAGCACGAGGATGGGACTGGATTGAGCCTGCTCTGGCCCCGGATTGCCGGCAAGAGGCGATCGGTATCCTCTTGGGTGTGACCCGTTTCCCTCGCTACTTCGCCGCCCTTGCCATCACCGGAGCCAGCGCTCTCACGTTGACCGGATGCTTCAACGGTCCCGGTGCCACCACCACGATGGCCGCCAGCATGCCGGTCGGGAACGGCGTGAACGCAGCGCTCGGTGACATTCGAGTGGACGGGGCGACACTGGTCGCCGGACCCGAAGGATCCCAATCGGCCACCCTGATCATGCGCGTGACCAACTCTGGCCGCGAGGCCGACAATCTGCTGGTATCGGTCGTGAACGGCCTGCCTGCCGCAATCACCGGGGGTTCGGTTGGCATCAATCCCGGCGATTCACTCTCGTTCGGTTTTGAGTCCGAGCTGTATGTCGATTCCGTGCCGTTCACCGCACCCGTGGGAGCCTTTGTTCCCGTTGCCCTGCAGTTTGAGCGCAGTGGCATCGCAGAGCTCGAAGTTCTCGTGGTTCCGGCAACGGGCTTCTATGCAGGAATCGCTCCGTCAACCTCTTGATTTTTACACGTCATATTTGTAGCCCAGGCCGCGCACCGTCATTAAGTGAACCGGGTTACCAGGATCTTCCTCGATCTTGGCGCGAAGCCGCTTGACGTGAACATCCAACGTCTTGGTATCGCCCACATAGTCGGCGCCCCACACCCGGTCAATTAACTGCGCGCGAGTTAACACTCGACCGGAATTACGAACGAGAAACTCAAGGAGATCGAATTCCTTCAAGGGCATCGGAGTGTGCACACCGCGCACCGTCACGATGTGACGGTCGACATCAAGGCGGACTGGTCCGGCTTCAATCGTGGCCGGCAACAACTCTTCGACATCACCGTGGCGACGTAGCACCGCTCTCACACGGGCCAACAATTCGCGCGAAGAGAACGGCTTGGTGACGTAATCATCAGCGCCCAATTCAAGGCCAACAACTTTGTCGACTTCACCATCTTTAGCAGTGAGCATGATGATCGGCACCTGAGACTTTGCGCGAATAATTCGGCACACCTCTGTGCCGGAGATCCCAGGAAGCATCAGGTCAAGCAGAATCAAATCGGCACCATGGCGCTCGAACTCCGCAACGGCAGCGTTGCCATCGGTGGCAATCCCAACGTCAAAACCCTCTCGCTTCAACATGAACGAGAGCGCTTCAGAAAACGACTCCTCGTCCTCGACTACCAGGATTCGAGTCATGACAACCTCTCACTGCTCGGAACAGTCACTAGATCCACCGGAAGGGCACGAGATTCATCTTCTTTTGAATGCTCCGGATCATAAGTTGGCAGCCGGATGGTGAACGTTGACCCGGTGCCAATTTCGCTCCAAGCGGTGCATTCGCCACCGTGGTTCTGGCACACATGTTTCACGATTGACAATCCGAGTCCTGTGCCTCCGGTGCCACGCGACCGAGCTTGATCGACTCGGTAAAAACGCTCAAAGATCCGGTCAAGGTCATTTGCCGGAATGCCGATTCCTTGATCCTTGACAGAAATCTCGACGATGCCATTCGTTTGGCGAACCCCTAAAGCGACCTTGGTCTTCTCGGGTGAATAAGCAATCGCATTCGCCAAAAGATTGCGCAATGCGGTGAGTAGCTGACTGCGATCACCGAAGACAACAAAACCTGTCGGCTCGCTTCGAATGAATTCGATCTCGTTGCTCGCTGCCAACGTGCGCACTTCATCAAGGGCGCGAGCCGCGAGTTCGTCAACATCGACAACTTCAGCATGGGTAAGCGGATCGTCACTTTGCAGACGCGAAAGATCAATGACATCTTGAATCAAGTGGGAGAGGCGAGCGGCCTCTATCTGCATGCGTTCAGCGAAGTGATGCACCTGCTCCGCATCATCGCTGGAGGCAAGCACTGCTTCGGCGAGCAGTGAAAGTGCACCAACCGGAGTTTTCAGTTCGTGACTGACATTGGCGACGAAATCTCGGCGAACGACATCAACGCGACGTTCTTCCGCCAGGTCATCAATGAGAATCAGCAAAGCACCAGTTCCCAGGGCTGCAACGCGAACCCGAAGTTCGAGCAACTCTCTGCCCAAAGGTGGGCGACGAACGCGCATCTCTTGTTCGCGCGGATTGCCATCATCAGCGACCCTGCCGATGAGATGCACGATGTCGGGGATCGTGACCACGCTTCGGCTGACAAGCCCCAGCGCCATGGCACGCGAGCTGGCCCTCAGCACCGTTCCATCGGGGGCGACGACCATCGAGGCCGAAGGCAGCACTGACAGCACCCGGATTACTTCGTCTGGAACCGCCGGTCGACCGGAGGCTCCGCGAAGACCAGGAGCAAGCGATCCCGGCTCGTCGGGAGATTTCTTGCGCAGGGCCATGTGCACACAATAGAAGTCTGGGGAAACTCGACATCACGCGAAAGGGCTGGAACACCAAATGTTTGGCGCATCGTTCATTTATGCCACCGATTGTTTACCTTGCGGATGCTTCTCGTTCACGTCGAATCAGACATTGGCACGAATCGGGGTTTAGGCTGTGCTCATGCCGGCCACGTACCAAGAGCAATTGGAAGAGGTCAACGACGATCTCGTCCAAATGACCCGTCTTGTCGGGTCCGCGATGAACCGCGCCACACAGTCCTTGCTCGACGCCGACCTCTCTCTCGCTGAGGCCGTCATCGACTTTGATTCGCGAATTGACACCCTCGCCAATGCGGTCGAGGAACGCTGCTTTGATCTGGTCGCGCTCTACCAGCCAGTCGCTCGGGATTTGCGCATCATCTTGGGAGCAATGCGGATTGCCGGTTCACTTGAGCGAATGGGGGATCTCGCCGAGCATGTGGCCAAGCAGGCGCGCCTTAGGTTCCCCAAAGCATCGGTCCCGACCGAACTGCGTGGGACCTTCGCCGAGATGGGCGGCCTTGCCGAGGCAATCGTTTCCAAAACCGGCTCCGTCATCGCCACTCAAGACGTTTCCATGTGTGTAGATATCGCTCGCCATGACGAGGAAATGGACCGTTTGCACCGTGAGCTCTTCACGATCGTCCTCTCCCCCAGCTGGAAATACGGCGTAGAAGAGGCCATCGACACAACCCTGCTCTCCAGGTATTACGAGCGCTATGCAGATCACGCGGTCTCAGTCTCCAAGCGAGTCGTGACGATCGTGACTGGCGAACCGTATGTGGCCGTCAACCTCGACCGGACCTCATAACACCCTTTTCGCTCCTCCTGGGGTAGCCCATTTGCACCAAGTGCGTCACACTGGACCAATGTCTAGCCGTTCGCGTGGGGTTGCCACAGACCTGCCCCGGCGGATAGCCCTTCTTTCTATTCACACCTCCCCACTGGACCAGCCAGGTACGGGCGATGCCGGAGGTATGAATGTCTACGTTGTCGAGACGGCTACCCGGCTTGCCCAAGCTGGGGTCGAAGTAGACATCTTCACGCGCGCTACCTCGTCACGAAACGAACCCACCACGCAACTCGCTCCGGGTGTTTTGGTCCGACACGTTGTTGCCGGGCCCTTTGAAGGACTTCGAAAGCAAGATCTCCCTGGCCAGCTTTGTGCCGTCACATCGGGTGTTCTTCGCACCGAAGCCGCCCACCCTGAAGGTTGGTACGACCTGATCCACTCGCACTACTGGCTTTCTGGACAGGTGGGCTGGTTGGCAAGTGAGCGCTGGGACGTGCCACTCGTTCATTCGATGCACACGATGGCGAAAGTGAAGAATGCAGAGCTGGCCATCGGAGACACCCCCGAACCAGAAACGCGAATCATCGGTGAAGAGCAGGTCATCGCCGCGGCATCACGCGTGATTGCGAATACCCGCGACGAAGCAGATCAACTTGTTTCGCTCTACGGCGCAGCCCCGGATCGAGTCGATGTGGTGCACCCGGGTGTTGACCTTGACGTCTTCACTCCCGGAGATTCACGAGCAGCACGCGCCGAACTTGGAATCAGAGACAACGCCATCGTGCTGCTCTTCGTTGGTCGCATACAGCCACTGAAGGCCCCGGATATTTTGCTGAAGGCAGCGGCCGAACTCCTGGTGCAATCACCAGAGCTTCGCCCCCTTCTGCAGGTTGTGGTGTGCGGTGGACCTTCTGGAACAGGCCTCGAACAACCCACCTCGCTGCACGAACTAGCCCGCGATTTAGGGATTGCCGATGTGGTGCGGTTCGAGCCTCCGCGCGATCGTGCGGCCCTTGCCCAATGGTTCCGCGCTGCCGATGTGACCGTTGTGCCTTCTTACTCGGAATCCTTTGGACTAGTCGCCGTTGAGTCACAAGCATGTGGCACCCCGGTGATCGCGTCCGCCGTTGGCGGGCTTCGTACTGCGGTGGCGCACAACGTGAGCGGAATCCTCGTGGATGGCCATTCGCCCGAAGCATTTGCTAACGCAATTCGCTCACTCGTGACCGACCCGGCGCGGCGAGCTGAACTCTCTGATGGGGCGCGCATGCATGCGGCCGCATTCGGATGGGCGAGCACCACTGCGGGCTTGCTCAACACGTACCGATCCGCATTGGCGAATGCCCACAAGGGCCAACTCCGGTTAGCCCAATAACAGCACTGACTCTTGAAACTGACTCTTGAAATGGTGTACCCAGCATGACTTCCATGAACACGATCATCAGTTTCTTGCGTGATCAAGACATCGAATGGGAGCAGCTAGACACGAGCACAATCGTGGCCGTTCTACCCGGTACCCATAAGCAGCGCATCAGCGTTTCCTTGAGTGCTGGCGGATCCGCACTTGTCATCAATGCCTTTGTCGCCCGGAATCCGGATGAGAATCACGAGGCGGTGTATCGCTGGTTGCTGGAGAGAAATCGTCGGCAATTCGTTGTTGCGTTCAGCCTTGATCATTTGGGAGACATCTACCTGACAGGTCGAATTCCACTCGAGAATCTCAGCGAGTCCGAGTTCGATCTGATCTTGGGATCAGTTTTGGAATATGCCGACAACTCATTCAATTCGATTCTCGAACTAGGTTTCGCATCAGCAATCGCCAAGGAATGGACGTGGCGAACCAGCCGGGGATTACCCACGGACAACCTCGCTGCCTTTCGGCACCTGGCAACCGGCAATTCTGAACAGGGATCTGAGAAGTAACTCGTCATCGGGCAAGATAGCCCCATGACAAACGCCCCGTACACCCTGATTCTGCTGCGCCACGGCGAGAGCGAGTGGAATGCCAAGAACCTATTCACTGGTTGGGTCGACGTTGATCTCAACGACAAAGGTCGCGCTGAAGCTACCCGGGGTGGTGAGTTACTCAAAGAGGCTGGCTTACTCCCAGATGTTGTGCACACGTCACTTCTGAAGCGTGCAATCAACACCAGTCAACTTGCTCTTGATGCGTGTGATCGTCAGTGGATTCCGGTGGTGCGCAATTGGCGGCTTAATGAGCGGCATTACGGCGCGCTGCAAGGAAAGAACAAGAAAGAAACTCTTGACGAGTACGGGGAAGAGCAGTTCATGTTGTGGCGTCGAAGCTATGACACACCACCGCCACCCATCGATCCCTCCGACCCTTACGCACAGACCAACGATCCGCGCTACCTTGCATTGCCACCAGATACGAGGCCTTCGACTGAGTGCCTGAAGGATGTGGTCAACCGCCTCATTCCATACTGGGAAGATGTGATCGTTGCCGAAGGATTGCGCGGAGGACAGACGGTTCTCATCGTGGCGCACGGAAATTCACTGCGTGCGCTCGTGAAACATCTTGATCGCATTTCCGATGAAGACATCGCCGCCTTGAACATCCCCACCGGCATCCCCCTCGTGTATCGCCTTGACGAGAATTTGGTGCCCCTCGTCGCCGGTGGTGAATACCTCGATCCTGAGGCTGCTCGTGAAGCCGCCGCCGCAGTTGCTGCGCAAGGGAAGAAGTGAGCAGCACATCCCGGCTTGAGTTGATTGATTCAACGCTGCGCGAGTGGGAGGCCACGGTCTTATCCTCAGACGCTGAGACTGGAATCGTGCTCGATCGATCAGCCTTTTATCCGGGTGGCGGTGGTCAGCCGCCCGATCATGGAGTCTTGCTGTGGAGCGGTGTGCAAACACGCATAGTTGATGTTCGTCGCGGTGATGAGTTTTACCTGGTTCCGGCAGACGGGGATCCGCTGCCACCCGCGGGCACATTGGTGCAAGGGGCTATCGAAGACTCCCGACGAACAGCGCTGATGCGCACCCACTCCGGCTTACATCTGCTTTCTGGTGTGGTGTTTCGAGATTTTGGTGCACTCGTGACGGGTTCAAACATGGAACCGAACACTGGCCGCCTCGATTTCAATCTCGATGAGATCCCGGAGGG
>CAIXFB010000386.1 GCA_903918595.1 uncultured Actinomycetes bacterium | reverse complement strand
TACGGGGATGACCAACGCCAAGGTCTGTGGCTCTACCACATCCTTGAGCCTGACACATGGTTCAAGCTGATCGCTCGCGTGAACGGCGCCAATACCGGCGCCTTGTACGTACAAGAGATGGGCAATATCGCCGGCTACGGTGCGGTCAGTCTGCCGGAGGGGCATGACTGGAAATCGTTCACGAATCTGCTTCTGTCCAGCCTTCCGAAACCGGTTCGGGAGCACTACATCAGAAAGTTCCGGTCCTTCATTAAGGGTTGGAAGTCTCGCGGTTATGAAGAGATTCCCGACCAGGCTCCCTCTGTTTTGGAGGCCAAACAGTGGGCTCCATCGTGGCGTCGGATGGCTAAATGTCTCCTCAGGAATGACTACTGGTGCAAGAGTTTGGGGCAGGCGCAGCCTAAATCTGAGGCGTATCAGGCGTACAAAGAGATCAAGTTCGCCCGAAAAAAGCGTGAGTTAGACGAGAAATCAGGCCAGATCGACGCTGTAAAGCTGGTTCAGGACTCGCTTTTGTTCGATGAGGTTTCCGCTTAATGGCTCTCCCGTGGGTGCGCCTTGATAGTCAATTCGGCACCAACCCGAAGATCCTTGAACTGGTCGCAGCGAAGCGCCACAAGGCCGCCTTCGTCTATGTCTGCGCTCTGGCCTACGCCGGCTGTCATGGCACCGACGGATACATCACCGCCACCGCACTGCCCTTCATCCATGCCCTGAAGCAAGACGCGAATCAGCTGGTCGAGGTGGGCCTTTGGGCACCAGCACCAGGAGGCTGGTCTATCAACGGCTGGGACGAGTTCCAGGTATCCGACGATGCCGCCAAGGCCCGTAGGGAGCGCGCCCAGAAGGGTGCCGCGGCCCGCTGGGCGAACACCGGGAAGGCGCATCTCCATGGTGCCTAAGCAATGCATCAAGCAATGCTTACAAGCAATGCTTAGCAGCAATGCTGGGCAGCATGAGCACGGACGGACGGACGGACTAACGAAGAACCTACTTACGAAACGTAGGTATCTAACTGTTAGTCAACGCGCGCGAAAAAAAGACAACCGATTCCCTCAAATGGGGGTAAATCATGCCTGACCGATACGGCGAGCCCGCCGACGAACCACTCGCCCTTGGCCTCGATGACGACATGCACGCCATTGCAATCACTGTCGGGTGCCGCTATTGCAACGCCATCATCGGCAAGCCGTGCACCAACAAGACCCTGCCCAACCATCCGCCTACCCGGATGCCGCACATCGTCCGCGTCAATGACGCAGAGGAGGTCCCGTTCTGATGACCCGCACCCGACAGTCCGCCAAAGCCGCCGGCGCCACCTTCGAGCGCCAGGTCGCCGACTACCTCGCGGCCGAAGTCGACGACCGCATCGACCGCAGGGTCAAGACCGGCCGGGCCGACAAGGGAGACATCGGCGGGATCAGGATGCGAGGGCACCGGATCGTGGCCGAGTGCAAGAACCACGCCCGTCTCGATCTACCCGGGTGGTACGCCGAAGCTGAGACCGAGTGCGCACACGACGACGCGCTCCTGGGCGTCGTGGTGCACAAGCGCCGAGGCACCGCCAAGCCCGAGCACCAATGGGTGACCATGAGTCTCGGGGATCTGGCCCGGCTGCTGCGCGAGGCCAACGCATGAGCGACATCAAGGACGAGTTCCCGAAGGTGGCCGCGGCGGTGCGCTCCGGCATCAACGACGCCTACCGGCTCGGCCTGGGCGTGGCCATCGCCACGATCGAGGAATACCGGGACCGCACCAGCGACCCGAACACCATCGAGGC
>CAIXFB010000385.1 GCA_903918595.1 uncultured Actinomycetes bacterium | reverse complement strand
GGCATGACTGCGGCACCAATTCCACTGCGCACCATCGCCTGAACTGCGCCGTTATCGACGGTGCGAAAAAGATACCTGGGAGAAATTCCGTGGGTTCGCAAAATCGCGTCGACGTCATCTTGATACGTAAGTGCGGGCTGCCCAATGAGTGGGTGACCTGCAAGCGCGCTGAGAGGGAAGCGGTTGGAAACAGCGAGTTCACAGAGCGGGCTGGAGGGTGAAACGAGAAGTAAATATGGGTCACGACCAAGTTCAACTACATGTACCCGGCTGTCGTCGACGGGTCCTTCGATAAAAGCAACGTCAATTTCGTGGGCCAGCAACTGGGAGATCAATTCCTCAGAGCTTCTGCCTTCGAAGAGTCCGATGGAGAGTTGTGGAGAAGTGTGGCGCAGGCGACTTACGGCTGCGGGAAGCAAATGAACCGAGACGCTCTGAAACGTCCCGATGATGATGGTTCCGGCCATGCCGGTGAGATGGTCACGAACGTCATCGTCGGCCTTGGTGACATGCCCCAATATGTGTTCGGCATGTTGGACCAGAGCCCGGCCCACCGAAGTGAGCGTGACCGGTTTGGGACCTCCGGGGCGATCAAAGAGAGTGGCCCCCATCATCTTTTCGAGGGCAGCGATCTGCTGACTGATAGTGGCCTGGCTAAAGCCAAGCTCGTCAGCTGCCGCGCCAAAAGATCCCTCATGGGCAACAGCCACCAGTGCTGCAAGGTGTCGAAAGGATGCTTGACTTAGGGACATATATTGGATTATATGATCAAAAGCATCATTTTCAATAGTTTTTAATTATATCAACTTCTCTTTACCCTTGAATTAGTTGCACGGCCGCCAGGGTTGCGAGAAGAGGAAGACACGATGAAATACATACTTTCGGCTGAATACGACGCCATTGCCGTTGCCATCACTGATCGCGGCTGGATCGCAAATGAAAGCGACATCGACGGTTACCTCAAGCGCGCTGAAGTTCAGGGCGCTCCGAGCGACCTCGTTGCAATGTGCCGCGAGGAGCATCTGCCCACTGTTGTGAAAGAACGCGCCCTCGCACTTGTTGCTCGAAATACCGTCGATATCGCCCGTGTGAATCAAAGGCAGCTTGCCCTAGCTGGTTAACTGAAAACGCTCGACCAGATGTAAAAAGTGGGGCTGGTGGCACATGCCACCAGCCCCACTTTTTTGAACGTTGACGAACTAGTTGCCACCCTCATTGAGAGTGACGGTGAGCGGTGTGAATGATTCACCAGTCGTGTCTACCCCATTTTCGAGAAGGTATGCATTTGCATCCATCGCGTACTGGTTGGTGTAGGCCTCTGCGCCTGGATCAGCGGTGATGATGGTTGCGCCCTCAAGGTTCTTGGTGCCGAGTGCAACATCAACTGTCTGCTTCCAGAGTGCCTCATCGATCATGCCTACGCCCTTGGGTGATGGCCAGATCAACTTGTTGACTTCGTTCATCATCCACAGCTGGTGGCTTGCACCGAGCTTGGAACCGTTGGCCGTAATGATGTCTGCGCACTCTTGAGCGTTGTCGCGGCAGAATGCCCAGCCCTGGAGAGATGCAGTCACGAAGCGACGCGTGGTGTCCTGGTAGGCAGGATCAGCAAGGCGCTCCTGGGATGCCCAGATGGCGTCTTGGTACATGGCGACGCCAACTTCGTTGTAGTCAATGACGTTGAAATCTTCTGGCTGGTAGAGCTCACCAGTCTCAGGATTAACTGCCTCGAGTACCTGTGCGTACTCGTTGTAGGTCATTGCTTCAGCGGCATCGATTTCGCGGTTAAGCAGTGCGAGCATGTCGAATTGCTGCTGGACGAGCTCGACATCCTTCGCGGGGTCAAGACCGGCCTTGGTGATGGCAGCGAATACTTCGTACTCATTGCCGAAGCCCCAGTTGCCAATCTTCTTCCCGGCAAAATCCTCAGGTGAGGTGATGCCTGAATCTGCCCACGAAACCTGCAGGGTTCCTGAACGCTGGAATACCTGAGCCACGTCGACGATTCCTGCGCCTTGCTCACGGGACGAAAGAGCCTTGGGGACCCACGAGATTGCATAGTCTGCACCACCTTGGGCAAGAACGGTCTGTGGAACGATGTCCACGCCGCCCTCAAGGATGGTGACGTCGAGACACTGCTCCTCGTAGAAACCCTTGTCTTTGGCTGCGTAGTAGCCACCGAACTGTGCTTGAACAAACCACTGGAGCTGAAGGCTCACCGGGGTCAATTCAGTGCATTCGCCGCTAGCTGCAGCGGTTTCCTCAGTAGCGGTTTCCTCAGTAGCGGTTTCCTCGGCAACGGTCTCCTCGGCAGTGGTTTCTTCGGCAGCACCGTCGGTGCTATCGGATCCACTACTGCACGCGGTTAGTACCAAGGTACTGACAGCGGCAGCACCCACGAGACGGGTCCAGCGGCTGCGTGCAATTGCGCGCATTGTTCCTCCTTGTTGTGTGTTGTCAGACCGAACTAGTCCGGCCCGTCCAGGGTGTCGTCCATTTCTCCACAGCCAGCACAATCAAGTAAAACAGCAGGCCGGTGATGATGGATGCGACTACATAAGCCCACGCTCTTCCGTAGGCGGTGTTGGCAGCGGCGGATGCAATGCGACTGCCAAGTCCTTCTTGTGGGCCGCCAAAATATTCAGCGACCAGTGCTGCGATGACGGCTAGCGGAGCCGCCACTTTGAGTCCAGTAAAGAAAAATGGGATTGCATTGGGGATTCGAAGTACCCGCAGTGTTGTCCGTGGTTTGGAATTCAACGAGCGCAACAGTTCCAGTTGAACCGGCTGCACCTGAATCAAGCCACGCGTGATATTCACAAACATCGGGAAGAACACGATGATCATTGTGACCAACACTCTCGGGGTTCGGCTGGTGATGTTGAACATATTGTTCAAGATCGGGGTGAGAGCAATGATGGGCACAGCTGCCAGCCCTGCCGCAAGCGGAGTTATCAAATTGTTGACAATGCCAATGCGCTGTGCGAAAAATGCCAGCACGATGGCAACGATTGTTCCGAACACAAGTCCTAGAAATGCTGTTGTTCCCGTGTAGAAGGCAGCCGACCACATCAGGGTGAGATCCTTGGTGAAGTTCTCCCAAATCAGAGTCGGGGCAGGGAGC
>CAIXFB010000384.1 GCA_903918595.1 uncultured Actinomycetes bacterium | reverse complement strand
TTCCTGCTGATCGACACAGGTGGCTGGGATCGCAAAACCAAGGGACTCGCGGCGCAAATCGCAGCCCAGGCTGAGCGCGCTATCGCTGAGGCTGATGCCGTGATGTTCGTGGTGGACGCAACGGTGGGGGCAACAGCGACGGATGAGGCAGTTGTCGAGGTACTGCGTCGATCTGGAAAGCCGGTGTTGCTTGTTGCGAACAAGGCCGACGATCACAACGCCGAACTTGAGGCCACCAGCTTGTGGTCCTTGGGTCTTGGCGAGCCCCATCCAGTCTCTGCATTGCAGGGTCGTGGATCCGGTGACCTACTAGATGCAGCAGTTGCGCTGTTGCCTGAGGAGGGCAGCGGCAGAACCCGCGAGGGTGGCCCTCGTCGCGTTGCGCTCTTGGGTAAGCCCAACGTGGGGAAGAGCTCTCTGCTTAACGCCCTTGCGAAAAGCCAGCGGGTAGTGGTCGATTCTGTTGCTGGCACCACGGTCGATCCGGTCGATGAATTGATCGAGATCAAGGGCGAGCCATGGTGGTTTGTTGACACCGCTGGTATTCGTCGTCGGGTTAAAGAGGCTTCAGGTCATGAGTACTACGCCACTCTGCGAACTCAAGCCGCATTGGATCGCGCTGAAGTAGCCCTTGTGCTTATCGATGCATCCGAGCCCATGACCGAGCAGGATGTTCGGATCATTTCCATGGTGATCGAGGCAGGTCGCGCCCTTGTTATTGCTTATAACAAGTGGGATCTCACCGATGAAGAGCGACGACGCTATCTCGAGCGTGAGATCGATCGAGATCTGGTGCAGGTGCCTTGGGCGCCACGGGTCAACGTTTCGGCCATGACCGGACGGCATATGGAGCGCCTTGCTCCTGCCCTCGAGCAAGCGTTGGCGTCTTGGGAAACCCGCATTCCCACCTCGCGCCTCAACCAATTCTTTGCCCAGATTGTGCAGGGAAATCCGCATCCCCTTCGTGGTGGAAAGCAGCCGCGAATCCTGTTCGGCACCCAGGTCTCCGTCGGTCCGCCAACCTTTGCCCTCTTCACGACCGGTTTTCTCGAGGCCGGCTACCGACGCTTCATTGAACGGCGCCTTCGTGAAGAGTTTGGCTTCGATGGAACGCCCATCCGGATAGTTATGCGCGTGCGCGAGAAGCGTGGAAGACGCTGATCGACGCGTCGAAAGATCCTCCTCAGGCCGTGGGATAAGGTTCTGGGGCTCGGGCAGCGAAAGTTGTCCGTTCGGGCTGTAGCGCAGCTTGGTAGCGCACTTGACTGGGGGTCAAGGGGTCGCAGGTTCAAATCCTGTCAGCCCGACTGAAGTTCCCTTGCAACCTCTCGCCAGGTTGTGGGGGAACTTCTTCATGTTTTGGGTAAGCGTCACCTTCTGGAGCAAGCGAGAGAGTTCAACGTCACCGCTCAATGTCAAAAAGAGCCGAACCTCTGAGACAGATAGTGCAAACGTGTCGTGGTAACCCCCTATATCTGATTGGATAGGCAGTCTTAGCTCCCGGTGGTCGCTAAAGATCCGAAGGAGCGTGAAATGCCAATCTCCCGGATGCTGGTTGTCCCTTCAATTGTGGTGCTTCTGTCTGGTTTTGGTTTCTTAAGCTCGGCACCCGCATCAGCTGATCAGGTGTGGCACCAGTCCGTTGGTCGGATGAGTCCGGAAGCGGCCTGTTCGTCCAATTCCTTGGATGAGACCTCCAGTGGTTGGTCCCCATGGCATGGAAGTTGGGAACTGTGGCCGAACAAGGGAACAGGTGGTTTCACATGTAGTCGATCCATCGTGTGGGCGAAGGAAACCTCTCCTCGTGTCGTAACTTGTGTCGCCAACAGCGACCCGATCAGTAGCATCACACTTTGGTGGGACTTTGGGAATTCATACTTCCTGCCCGGCGGAACTCGTGCTTACTTGGATGCTGCTTGTGTGGTTCTGTCGGAGGATGAATCTGCGTCGAGCGTGAATGCGCCGGCCTCAAGTTCGCCAACAGACGTGGCCGCATTATGCCTATCGGCTTTTGGGCCTGGGCTCACTGTTCTAGGCCCTTGGGGCGACATCTGGGCGTGTGAGGTGCCTGCTGGTTGATGCACTCGGACGTGCCTTTTCATGCGCATCTCTACTACGACATGGAGGTACTGATCTGCAGAGTCGGACAGGAAACGACTCTGATCCAAACAGTCATCGCACACCCGTTCAAAGTGGAAAAGCTCGACCCGAAGCCGTGGTTCGCAATGAATTCGCCTACCCAGGCCACCCCACCTCACATTGGAGTACTCAATCGTGTATCAAAATGTTCAACGAATCTTTGCTTTGAGCGCGACCACGGGGCTCACTGTGACTGGTGCGCTGATGGGCGCCGTCGGGGTGAGTGCCGATCAAGTTTGGTACCAGTCAATCGCGAGGGCAGATGTCACTCAATCGTGTCCGGGATCAATTTTGGCCGATCTGGATGACGGTTGGACTCAGTGGACTCCATCGTGGGAGAAATGGGTAGGTAACGGTCAAGGTGGCTATGTCTGCTCGCGACAGATTACTTGGGCCGAGGACGGCGATGTCGAGGCAAGTTCACCACCCGCCCTATACCCATCAGCCGGATGTATCTCTATTGCGAGCGGCCAAAACGTCAATTTCGGTGGGGGCTGGTCTTTGCCCTCAGGAAACAGGGTGTTCAGCGATTCAAATTGCCTTATTAACATCGGTACCGCGGGACAGATCGTTTATGCGCCTTCACCATTCGGGGCTGCGACGCTGTGCGTTGAGGCATTTGGGCGGGACGTCGAGGCCAGCGGCCCATACGGCGATGATGTATGGGCATGCAACATTCCTACATGAATCATTAGAGGTCCGACATTTTTAGCCCTACGCGGAGTGCCACCCTGCAAGCGGGTCCTCATCATCCAACTGGCGAGAGTTGACACCGTCCTGGGGGCTGAGGAGTTGGTTCAACGCTAGGACTATTGCCCCCCGATAGGTCGAAACCATCCCAATTCGGTTCGCTAGCACTCGCAACAAGTGTCCAGAGCAGGGCCTAGGTCCATGCTGCCTCTTCTTAACGTCAAGTCTGTGGGCCTACAAGGATCGCAGAATGGTCACGGCAAATGCCGAATCATCCCGCCAATGTCGCAAATCCCAGGTCGAGAATCGATTGTCAATATCGAAGCCAGCAAGTTTGGCGTAACCGTCGAATTCATCGATATCGAGTCGCTCGGTATGGAATCCAAGAACGTAGGGGGCATCAGGTTTCAAGTACTTGTGCACCGAGGCAAGAACCTGAACATGGGAACCGGGAGTGACGAAGGTGATGACGTTGCCGGCAGAGATTGCGCCATCGAAGAGGCCAAGATCGTTCGGTAGGTCAAGTGTTGCAAGATCCGCGAGGAGGTATTTCGGACCTGGATGGTCCACCTTTGCCGCTGCGATCAGGACTGGATCAATATCAATACCGAGAACTTGATGCCCAAGTGCGAATAATGCGTTGGCAGTGCGCCCCTGACCGCATCCCGCATCAAGAAGGCGACTGGCTGGCGGGACGACCGCGTTCATGAAGCGTGCTTCGCCTTCAACATCCTCACCGTTTGCCACCAGTTCGCGAAAATGCTCCGCGTACCACTCCGAGTGACCTTCAGGTTGCTCGGTGAACCAACTCGCTGTCATGACTTCATCATTCCAGCCTGAGTCATCATTGGTGGGGATGGGCATTCGTTCTTACGATGGCCTTATGTCTTCCAAAGTTCTTCTCGGTGCTGTCGTCTGTTCGGTTGTTCTCTTGAGTGGGTGCGCGCAGGGCTCGACGGATTCAGCCGAAGGGCTGGCACTGGCTGCATCGGCCTGCCAGTTGCAAGCGCAGACATCATCAACGAACTTTGATCCTCAAGAGATCAGTGTGAGTGATGTGGCACTGCTTGACGAGGTGGCCACTCAAAAGACTGTGCTGTTAGAGCAGGCGGCTGAATTAGACGATCGCTGGGTGGTGCTTTCAGAGGCGAGTGCTGCTATTTCGGCCTTCGCGGCAAGATTCCTGGAAGTAAGGCTCGACTCCGGACTGGTCGACGAGGCAATATCCCCTGAAATGTGGGAGCAGTACAAAACTGCGAGCAATGCGTTTATTGCTGAATGCAGCAGTGCGTTGGATCTTGCTACAGCACCGTCATCAGAATAGCTACGACAGCGCAGGCGACGGCCAGGTAGATCAGCACCACACCGATGGCAGCGATGCGCAGGGGGGCCCGGTACTCACCTGCGGCGTAATGGAAGGCGTTCTTGAGGACCTTGCTTGCCGGGGTTGCATCTTTGCGGGGATTACCTGAGGGATCGCGCTGCGACCAGTAGTTGCGCTCGCTGTTCAGGCCCAGGATAAAAAACGCCAATCCGAACAAAGCAAGTGCAATGGCAAAAATCCACATGGTCTCAACTGGGATGCTCACGCTGGAGAGCCTAGGGGAGGAGATGGCCCTTCCGCGTAGGCTCACCGCCGTGACCTCCGAATCCTCTGCCCTATCTCAGAGGTTCCCCGCGGCCGATGCGGCGGCGATCGTTCAAGATCTTGTCCCCCCTCCGCATTTTCAAGTCGTGAGCTTCGATTCTTACG
>CAIXFB010000383.1 GCA_903918595.1 uncultured Actinomycetes bacterium | reverse complement strand
ATATTGACTTGTACGACACTTGTAGAGTGACGCGAATCAATGCATGCAAGTGTCGAGTGAGTGCGCGCCAGTGTCGAGCCATGGCACGTACATTTTTTACGTTTTCTTACGTTTCTTACGTTTCTTTCGTTTCTTTGATCATATCATGACAGCCATGACATTAACCATGGCATTCACCAGGCTTATCATGACTCCATCTTCGAAAATAAGAAACAATTTCTTGCGCTTCCCACGTTTCTTTGTTTCTTTCGTTTCTTAAATCCATGATCCAAACGCAGCCTCGATATCAAAGGTGGATGAGTGGAATCTTCATGGCATTGCAACAAATCACTGCGCCACGGGCCACGCAGCATCATCAGTCAAATCCGTGACAAGTCGGCGATAGTGCATGTAGAATTGTATCATTTGAGTACTTGACGAACCCGGGTGCAAGGGTCCCAGCACCTGCTCAGTAGCTTCAAACACCAGTGCGGCCTCCTGTGCCGTAAAACCAAGCACGCGGCCTAGCCTCACTGGGTCTGCCGCTTGGTGACGCCTCTCGTCTGAGGCAGCGCCGAATATGCCACTCAGCTGAGACAACCCCTCGGGCACGATTGAGAAACCCAGGTCACGCAATGCATCCCAATCGTGGTTGTCCAGCAGTTCCCATCTGCAGCAGGGCTCGTATCGATTTGCGGGTACGCCGGCGTTGCGTATGTTGTGGTTGTTCCAGGCTCCAATGAACTGGTTCAAACATTGCTGCACCACCGGCAGAAACACAGCGCGCAGGCAGTGCCGATCTCGAGAGCTGTGAGCTCGCCACGAATGATCCACCTTCTCCAAATGCCGAAATATGACCCTGAAGTACTCGAGCGCTGACCTCCGAACGTCGCGCCACAGACGCTCGATTGGTTGATTCCGGAAAGAAGGGCCAACCAACACACTTCCTCTGTTTTCCCCCCGAACTGCGAGTTGGTACTCAGCAATCGCCCTGTTCTCTGACCCGGCATCGATTCGGACTCTTGAGCATCCTTGATGAAGTTCGCATGCAGCCATGTAGGGCTGGCATGCAGCAGCGGCCGTGTTACAATCAGTAGCATTCAGGTAGAGAACGTACTTGGTTCCACCATCGATAGCTCCATGTATGTAGATACCCCAGGGAGCCAACTTGTGGTTTCCATCCACGTGCCACACAGCGTTTGGGCCACGTGATTTGTAATTCGTGCGCTGTGCCAGGAGCAGCAACCTTCGAGTCTCGTTGGCACAAGGATGTAAGTCTCGGAGCAGGGTTTGCACACGATCTTGGGTCACCACAACGCCCTGCTGCCGCAGGTTACCATACACCATCCTCCAGCCCCAGTTGGCACCGACGCCGCTGGTAACCCGTTCCATCAAACTGCGCAAGTCGGTGTCTGCCACTTGAGCGCGCTTGCGCTTCCCCAATCCATGTGTCCGCAGCCACCGCTGCACAGTTTGGTGCGAGACACCGTACATCTCAGCGATCCGTGGCGAATCGTACGCAAGGGACACAAGGTATTCCATGTCTTTGACCTCGGGCGAGAAAGCGGGCCTGCCCTTTCCTGGTGCGCACGGTTTCGCCACGGTTGCGCTTGTCAACCCCAAGTGGAGAGTCATCATTTGCGAGGGAGTGGTGCGGGCAACCTCGTTCTGCAGCAACTCCGGGATTGCGTGCTCGATGGTCTCACACGCTTGTTGCACTGCCGTGTCCACGGCTTCAGCCACCACACCAGCTTCGAACGCAGCATGGGAGAACACACTGACCGCATCGAGCGACGCGGACAACTCAGCCGCAGCATCGGCCTTAAGGTTCTGATCAGACTCATCGTCGGTCAAGAAGGAGAGTGCCAGTCGGATGCGATCCCAAGTTCTCCGGAGGGCTACTTGAGCATCACTGGGACCTTCGACAGAGCGCCCTATTCTCGGCATGATGGGTTGCAAGATTAGAAGTCAATTTTCACCACACCATGTCATGATGGAATTGGTGTGGTGAAAATT
>CAIXFB010000382.1 GCA_903918595.1 uncultured Actinomycetes bacterium | reverse complement strand
TCCCCACGTCCAGTGCGAGTCGGTAACAAGATCGTGCGCAACAAATCGTTCACCTGCGGACCTGCCAAGAATGCTCATGTCCCAATAGACGGTGGCCTCATGTTCCCGGTGGGGATCAAGCAGGCAGACCACTGCGATCAGGTCGTTGCCATCACGCTTGGAAAAGGCGATGACATTGTTGCTGTCGGTGTGATGAAAGTGCAGGGATCTCAAATCCTGGAGAGCCGCGTGATCTCGTCGGGCTTTGTTGAGAAGGGTGAGATAGGGGGCAAGGGTTCTGCCCTGACGTTTGGCTTGGTCCCAATCACGAGGACGCAATTGGAATTTCTCCGAATCGAGGTACTCCTCGCTGCCCGGGCGGAGCGCTACATGTTCATACAGCTCAAAGCCGCTGTAGATGCCATAGGTAGGAGACATTGTGGCGGCAAGAGTCGCCCGGATTGTAAAAGCAGCCATGCCGCCAGATTGCAGGTATTCGTGCAGGATGTCAGGAGTATTCGCGAAGAAATTGGGCCGCATGTATGCGCTGGAAATCTGCGCCAGTTCGCGGCCGTACTCCTGCAACTCCTCCTTCCCGGTGCGCCAGGTGAAGTAGGTGTAGCTCTGCTGAAATCCGACTTCGGCGAGGGCGGTCATCATTGGCGGGGTGGTGAAGGCTTCCGCCAGAAACAGCACGTCTGGGTCAGTGTCATTGATCGATGTGATGAGTCGGTCCCATACCCACAGTGGTTTGGTGTGCGGGTTATCCACTCGGAAGATACGAACCCCGTACGACATCCACAGCCGAACCACTCGTTCGACTTCTGCAAAGAGGCCTTCTGGATCATTCTCGAAATTGAGTGGGTAAATGTCCTGGTACTTCTTCGGCGGGTTCTCTGCATACGCGATGGTGCCATCGGCGCGAGTGGTGAACCATTCGGGATGGTCGGTTACCCACGGGTGATCAGGTGAGGCTTGTAATGCGAGGTCGAGTGCGATTTCCAGATTGTTCTCGTGCGCGGTCGCTAGAAAAGTTACAAAGTCATCGAAGGTGCCAAGTTCTGGATGAATCGCATCATGACCGCCTTCAGCAGAACCAATTGCCCATGGAGATCCAGGATCGGTCAAGCCTGCAGTCAGAGTGCTATTCGGCCCTTTGCGGTGGCTGCGGCCGATGGGATGAATCGGGGGAAGGTAGACAACATCAAATCCCATTGCGCTGATGATTGGTAGGCGCTTGGCGGCTGAAGAAAAAGTGCCAGAGGTCGGTGGTTGCGTTTTCGCGCCTTCGCTGCGGGGAAAGAATTCATACCAAGCACCGACCAGAGCCCGACGTCTTTGAACCAGTAGGGGCCAGGGACCGCTCACGGTCACCTGCTCTCGCATGGGGTGTGCCGTCACTATCGCGTGTACGGCGGGGTCGCTGGCCGCAGCGAGACGGACAGGTACCGGCAATGCAGATGAGCGCATTGTCGAGATCGCTGCACGCAATGTGGTGTTGGTGGATATCTGTGATTGCTCGAGTGCCTTGGCCAGAAGCAGGGCGCCTTCTTCAAGTTCGAGGTCAACATCGATCCCGGCAGGGACTTTTACCAAGGCCCGATGCAGCCATGATTCCCACGGATCACTCCAGGCTTCAACGAAGAAACTCCAGAGACCCATGGTCGTTGGCCGTATTTCGCCGGCCCACGCACTCGTGCCTGCAGTGTTCCGCATGCGAGTGAGTGACACCGCTGTTCCGGCCGGATCTACGAGGCGGACCTCCACGCCCAATTGATCGTGCCCCTCACGAAAACAGGTTGCGAAAACTGGTACGCACTCGGATTCGGCAGCTGCTGCGGGGCGTCGACCTGACAGTACGGCCGGCCCCACACCTGTGATGGCAAAGCGCCCGCGAAGTTCGGAGGGCACGCTTTCCATCAAGGTGGGGGAGTCTGTTCGCTTTTTGGCCGCCATAGCTCTCCAAGGTTAGCGGCGTGGCGCAGGCGCTGTCGCTGGATTGCCCAGCCCGATGCAGGAATTTGCGTTACATGCAAGAACACGTCAGATACACGATATTTCACGGCACTGTGGCTATCCGCTCCTGACTTTCGCAGGCTACGGTTGGCTGGTGAGAGCCATCCGACGATTCACCGTCCGAGCCGTTTTGCCTGAACAATTGGCGCCTTTGGAGACGTTAGCGCTCAATTTGCGGTGGTCATGGCATGCACCGACCCGCGATCTCTTCGCCGCCATAGATCACGATTTATGGCAGAAATGTGATGAAGATCCGGTCTCACTCTTGGGCGAGGTATCAAGTATTCGTCTTGCTGAGTTAGCAGCCGACTCCGATTTCGTTGATTGGGTGAATCGAAGTGCTGATGACCTGAATTCCTACCTCGCCTCACCGCACTGGTTTGCGCATCGAGAAGGGCCCGCTCCAAGCGGTATCGCATACTTTTCGCCGGAATATGGCATCACATCGGCGTTACCTCAGTACTCAGGCGGACTTGGCATCTTGGCCGGGGATCACCTCAAAGCCTCGAGCGACCTCGGCGTTCCGCTCATCGGTATCGGGCTCTTCTACCGATCAGGATATTTCCGTCAATCGCTCTCACGAGACGGCTGGCAACTTGAGCACTACCCAGTGGGCGATCCCGATGGAAGTCCGGTTTCATTGCTCCGCGAGGCAGATGGCAGCCCCGCAACAATTGGGGTGGGGATCCCGGGTGGAAGAGTCATCGCTGCCCGAATTTGGGTTGCAAGTGTCGGCAGCATCCCGCTCCTATTGCTTGACTCAGATGTGGAGGAGAACGGTCCGGCTGAGCGCGAGGTAACGGATCGTCTCTACGGCGGCGGTGGGGAATACCGTCTGCAGCAGGAAATGCTGCTCGGTATCGGAGGCGTTCGTGCATTGCGCGCCTACTGCCGAATCACGGGTCGGGGCGCTCCCGATGTTTTTCACACCAATGAGGGCCACGCCGGATTCCTGGGAATTGAACGTATTCGAGAGCTCGTTCAGTCAGATCTAGGTCTGGATTTTGATGCAGCTCGTGAGGCGACTCGTGCAGGAACTGTTTTCACCACGCACACCCCAGTCCCCGCTGGGATCGACCGTTTCCCAGCGACACTCATCGAGCAGTACTTCGGTGGTGAAAATGCCGAGGCTGGCGTACCAGTATCAAAAATCCTTGAGTTAGGTATTGAAACCTATGCTGGCGGTGATCCTGCCGTGTTCAATATGGCGGTGATGGGCCTTCGATTGGCCGGTCGCGCCAACGGCGTGAGTTTGCTGCACGGTGAAGTCTCGCGAGAGATGTTCGCGGTGCTGTGGCCTGGTTTTGACGGCACCGACGTGCCCATCACCTCGATCACCAATGGAGTTCATGCGCCCACTTGGGTTGCGCGTGAAGTGACCGATCTCGTCCTGGAATCAGGTGGCGCTGAACTCATTCATGAGGCTCGCGGTTGGGACATCATCTCGCGCGTTCCTGATGATCGAATGTGGCAGACCAAGCGTGTTTTGCGGGAGCGTCTTGTGCAAGATGCCCGATCTCGATTGCGCGAATCGTGGCTGACGCGAGGTGCCAGCCCGGCTGAGCTGGGATGGATCGACGGGGTACTTGATCCGGATGTGTTGACCATCGGATTTGCCCGCCGAGTTCCTTCATACAAGCGGCTCACTTTGATGTTGCGCGATCAAGAACGCTTGCGCGCTCTGCTCCTGGATCCCGAACGTCCGGTGCAACTAGTCGTTGCAGGCAAGTCGCACCCTGCCGATGAGGGTGGAAAGCGTCTCATTCAGCAGCTTGTGCATTTCGCTGATGAGGCAGACGTTCGTCACCGCATCGTGTTCTTGCCCAATTACGACATCGCAATGGCCACGGTCCTTTATCCAGGTTGTGATGTGTGGTTGAACAACCCCATTCGTCCGCTCGAAGCAAGCGGCACATCGGGCATGAAGGCGGCGCTCAATGGCGCACTGAACTTGTCGATCCTCGATGGTTGGTGGGATGAGTGGTTTGATGGAAAAAACGGCTGGGCTATTCCTACTGCAGATGGCGTTGAGGATGCAGACCGTAGAGATGACCTCGAAGCCCAGGGGTTATACGACCTAATTGCAACCCAAGTAGCGCCGGCTTTCTATGACCGTGATGACCGTGGGCTCCCACTTCGGTGGCTTGACATGGTGCGCCATACCTTGCAGACACTTGGCCCAAAGGTGCTTGCTAGCCGGATGGTCGGTGAATACGTTGATCGTTTGTACACACCGGCATCGGTGAAAGCCGCTGAGGTCTGCGCAAATAGCTACGCACTCGCGCGCGAACTCTCCAGCTGGAAGTCTCATGTTCGAGCAAGTTGGGATGCTGTGCGCGTCGATCATGTGGAAGCTGACGGCATCGGTGACTCGGTTACTCTCGGCTCTCAGATAACTGTTCGTGCATATGTCTCCTTGGGGTCATTAACTCCGCAGGATGTTGCAGTATCAGTGGTA
>CAIXFB010000381.1 GCA_903918595.1 uncultured Actinomycetes bacterium | reverse complement strand
CGTGGAGCGATCCTGCGGTCTCGTAAACAGCCTTACCCGGGCCGATGACCTCGTCCAGCCATTCGAACGTCTGGACGTTCTGCACGGGCTGGTACTTGCGCCCCACGACACCAAGGATCGTCTGCGTATCGGTGCGGACAATGGCCTTGTGCGTGACTACCTCGGGCACGGCTCCATTCTTGCCGTCCACAAAGAGTGGGCGGCTTTCAACGGTCCAATCCAGGGCAGCCATCTTGAGCGCTGCATGAGATGAAAGTGCACGTTCCACCCGCTGGCCGATTCTGTGCCATACGGGAGTGGTTCCAGCAGCGAAGAACTCCTCGGTGCCGTTGGGTCGGACTGTAATAGCGCGAGGCATGGAGGCCTCCTTTCTTTACCTATGCACCTGAGCCGAGGACCACGAAGGAGCTACCGGGCGAAGCCGGCAACGCTCGATCATGAGTCCCCGGCCCAGGTGCGGTGGTGGTGTGTGGTTGAAAAATCAGCCCCAGGTCGGTCGGGGTAGGTACGAATCACGAGATTGCAAGACTCCCAACGTGGCGTCCTGCGGACCACGCTGGTACTCGGGACTCCTCGGGAACGAATCGCCCTCTAACTGGCGCTTCAGCAGTAACTGCCCCAAGGAATGCTCGAGATCCATGGGGTGCAGGCAGTCGATGTACTCCGCCGCTTCACAGACCGGCGGAATGCACCTGCAGGGCTCGTCGAGAATTCGGTAGTACAGGCGTGCATAGAGATCCCGATCGGTGAGGTGATCGGTGTTGAGAATGAAGACGCCACTCTGGGCCAACGCTTCCAACACCGTCCAGAGCTCGTCGTGCACTACCGAGTTCGTGGTCAGTTCCTGGGGCGGTACAGGCACCAGGCCATGCTCGAGCAGGATGGCACGGCCAGTGGTGGTGGGTGCCAACTCGAGGTCGTACATGAGCGTGGCGGAGAACTTGTCAGTGCCTGGGGTCTCCTCCATCAGACGCTTGATCTCGGCGGAGCGCTTGGCTTCGAACTTCCTGCGGGCTTCAAGCGCCTGAGTCTTGATCTCGGAAATGGGGTGGGGATCTGAGAAGGAACGCTGGCGAATCGCAAATGCGGTCATGTGGGACCGTCCTTTCTAGTGAGGTGAAATGACCGCCCATGGGAGAACCGTCACCGGCACGATGCCGATGAAGTGCGGTGCCCGGGGCGGAATGTTTGAGCGACGTAACTACGAGTGCAGCAACCGGCCAAGTGCGCCGGTGATCACGCTGATGAGCTGCAGGAGACCGCCGAGCAGCATCCGTGCCGCTCGGCCAATCATGCTGAGTATCTGGGCAAAGGTTTGGTGAGCCTGTTCACTCATGCTGCTCCTCCGCCGATGGCTGCCGGGCATCGGTCGTTGAAGGCGCAGCTCTTGCACGCCCAGCCGGGGCGTGCAGGAAAGACACCGGATTCGATTCCGTGCCACACCTGCTGCAGATTGTCCACCAGGGTTTGGCTGCCTTCCTTGGCCACCGGCAACTGATGAAGACGAACCACGGGCTTCACCGCCTTGGTCACGGTCAGGAATTCCAGACTGTCGACCTT
>CAIXFB010000380.1 GCA_903918595.1 uncultured Actinomycetes bacterium | reverse complement strand
CGTATTCCTCAGCCATTCGATGCGCCGCCCATCGCACGGCACCTTCGAGGGTCTTGAGCACGACATTTCCCGTGAAGCCATCAGTGACGATGACGTTTGCCCGCTCTCCGAGGGCAACGTCGTGTCCTTCGACGAGACCAGTAAATTCAATACCCGCTGCAAATAAGTTCTCGGCCATCAGTTGTTGTGCTGTCACGCGAAGGGCATCGCCTTTGCCCGCTTCACTGCCGATGCTGAGTAAACCCACCCGTGGCACTTGAAGGCCAAGAGCGGTCGCATACGCAGCTCCACTGATTGCATGGCCCAGTAACGCCTGAGGGGTGGCATCAGTTGAAGCCCCGGCATCCAAAAGAACTACTGGGCCGTGCTCAGCCGGTAACACAATGGCAAGTGCAGGCTTGACAGATGCATGAATTCGGCCATAGCCAAATACTGATGCTGCAACCGCGGCGCCAGTATGACCTGCAGTGACAAACGCATCGGCGATGTGCTGGCGAACAGCACGGACTCCTGCAACAACGGTGACGTTTTCGGCAGCACGAACAGCAGGAAGTGGATCCTCATCCATCGCAATTGCTCGTGGCGATTCGATGATCCGAACAGACTCGTCCGGAAATCCTCCCGACAGGATGACCTGCGCAGCCGGCTCCGCCAGTTCCGTCGGACCCACGAGAACGATCCGGATTTCCGGGTCGGACTCGAGGGCCAGACGGGCCGCAGCTGCTACCACCGCAGGTCCGCCGTCGCCACCGAGCAAATCGAGGGCGACCGTTGTCAAGGTCAGACGTCCAGCACGCGACGCTTGGCGTAGGTGCCGCATGTGGGGCACGCCGTATGTGCAAGGCGCTTCTCCTTGCACCGCACGCATGTCACGAGTGCAGGGAGGGTGGCCTTCCACTGCGAACGACGATGGCGGGTGTTCGACCGCGAGGTCTTCCGCTTCGGTACTGGCATCAGTCTTCCTTCCTCATCGACCCTGCGGGTCGTCTTCACTCGTGCGGGGCACGTCTGTGGACTCCAGGAGTCCTTGTAGCGCGGACCATCGGGGATCCGTGGTCTCGTGCAGGTGGTCATCTTCGTCGTTCAGCCGTTCCCCACATGAGGGACACAGTCCGCGGCACTCCGTGTCACACACCGGCGCAAGCGGCAGGTCCAACACAACAGCATCGCGGATGAGTGGTTCTAGGTCGATCAGATCGTCCTGGAGCACCGGCAGCGGATCGTCTTCATCGGAGATCTCCTCGACCCTGCCACCACGAGCATCCGTTGCCGGATAGGTGAAGAGCTCGGTGAACTCGACGGTCTCTTCCCAGTCGAAGGGATCCAAGCACCGCGAACATTCCGCGCTGACTTCAAGATCCGCCGTACCGGTCACGAGTACGCCGTCCATGACGCTTTCCACTCGAACGTCTAGTTCGATTGGCGAACCTTCACGGACCCGAGCCATGGCGACACCCAGACCCGCTGGAGCCAACGCCTGACGACTCACCTCCAGCATGGATCCCGGCCTGCGAGGCAGGCTGCGCACATCCAGCACCAGTTCACTGCCGGTGGATGAGACGCGGGGATCGGCGCCGATGGTGTCCTCCTGGTGTGGCACGGTGAGCCGTGGCCTCGCCCGAGGCTCGAGACGAACGGGGAAAGACTACCTTGTCGAGGGGTGAGGCCCGGCACAGGCAGGTCCGAGCAAGAGAAGGTGGTGCGCCGAGCTACCGAACGTCTCCGTCAAAAACCTCGTCGACCTCGACAACGGGGGCAAGCTCCTCATACATTTGACTCCGCAGGCGCTCCCTGCCTCGGTCAACTGTCTGCAGGGTCTTGTGCAAAGTGATTTCGAAGGTGGCAAGTTTCGCATCGATGTAATCATCGGTCTCTTGGCGCATCCGAGCAGTTTCTTGGATGGAATCGTGACGCAGCGCGTCTGCCTCAGCCACGGCCGCGAGATACACCTCGTGTTCAGAAATCATTCGATCAGCTTCACCGCGGGCCCGCTCCAGAATCCGATCAGCCTCTCGGCGTCCATCTTGCACAACGGCTTCGCGATCAGCGAGTAGCTCATCCGCCCTCATGACGGACTCAGGAAGCAACTGGCGGATTTCTTCGATGAGGTCCAGGACCTGAGCGCGGTTGAGCACACAAGACGCCGAAAGCGGCACCGACTTCGCGTCTTCGACTAGGACGGCGAGTTCGTCGAGTCTTTCTTGGACGTCCACGTGGGTTTCCTCTCAGACTGGCTCAAAGTTGGGCGGGGGTACCGTCCGCTGGTCCGTCCATTGTGGCCGAGAAACGCTCAGTTAAGCGTTCCAACACGGCCTCGGGGACCAATCCCGCCACATCTCCCCCAAAACGTGCGATCTCCTTGATGAGGCTGGAGGAAAGAAAACTGTAGAGCGGATTGGTAGTGATGAACAGTGTTTCGACCTTGGCCAACCGATAGTTCATCTGGGCCATTTGAAGTTCGTAGTCAAAGTCGCTCACCGCGCGAAGACCCTTCATGATGGCGGTGATGTTGTTGGCCTGGCAATAGTCGACGAGGAGCCCATGGAAGGAATCGATTCGAATATTGCCAAAGGGCGCAGTCACCTCGCGCAGCATTTCCATCCGCTCGTCCACCGAGAAGAGTCCCGATTTGGAATGGTTGATGAGCACTGCCACCACTACATCATCGGCCAACGCGGATGCTCGAGCGAAAACATCGAGGTGACCATTTGTGACTGGGTCGAACGAGCCGGGGCATACCAGCGATTTCATGGCGCCTCCACCTCAGCCGGATCGGAGACCTGCGCTCCGTTCGAATGGTGCTGACCGTACCAAAGATGCGTGTCGCCGTAGCGTCGTCGATCCACTAGATCCCACGCGCCTCCCAGGGGATCCTGCGATGAGGTCGGCCGTTCAATGGCAATGAGCGCATTTGGGGCGATCAGGT
>CAIXFB010000379.1 GCA_903918595.1 uncultured Actinomycetes bacterium | reverse complement strand
TATGAGTTCACGGATTACCCCCTGCCCATCATGTGGTGCGAAGAACCGCGTCCCGGCAACGTCCAAGGGCCGACCGCAATGTGCAGCGTGCAAGGCAACGCTCCCGTGGATCGCCGATGCGACTGATGCAAACCTGTCAGGCGCCCTCGATACAAAACAGCTTGTGCTCGTTGATTTATGGGCCCCGTGGTGCGGGCCGTGCCGCATGGTCGCGCCCGTGCTGGAGAAGTTGGCCACCCGCTACGCCGGTCAGCTCAAAGTGGTCAAAGTGAACGTCGACGACAACCCAATGACAGCAAGGCGCTTTGATGCCAGTTCCATCCCAACGCTCGTGATGATGCGTGATGGGGAGCCCGTGGGCCGTGTTGTGGGTGCCCAGCCTGAGGCTGTGCTCGCTTCTCAGATCGAGCCGTTGCTTTCCAAGTAGAGGATCTTCACGCGCTCAGGAGGAGAAGGGCCGCCAATTTCGGCATTGCAGATCGCCGTAACGCATCACTCAGGTCGGTCAATGTCCAAGGTGGATTGCAGTAGGAACTGGTGATCTGCTGACCGAAATATGCTGGTAAAGCGGAATCGCTGGCGAAGAGTTCAATGAGAAATTCATCAGGATGCTGTGCTCTCACACCCCAAGCGTTGAGCGCCTCTCGAGGGAAGTCCTTTTCGTTGAAGGTGACAATCACCTGTGCGCGGCACCTGATAGCGGCCGCAAGAACATGTCGATCATTTGCGTCGGGGAGCTCAATTCTCGAGATGAGTGATTCGTGGCCTGAGATGAGAACGTCGCGAATCGATAGGTTCATCAGGGTGCGAGTTCGATGAAGGGCGATCGAACTCAGATTGGGATTGTTTCTTGATAGCGCCGTGAACGTCTCATCGAGTATGCGATCCGTCCACTTTGCCTGCACGAGTCCTTCTTGCGCTATGCGCAACAAAAAATCGCGGAGCACCGACTGATAGAGAACGTTCGCGTCATACACGACGATCAGCGGCACTAGGTCAGTCCAATCTCCTCCGTTAAAGCAGCAAGGGCATTGATTGCGGACTTACGGACGAGATCATCTTTTCGTTTGTAGGCCAAAAGTGAAGAGGCATGAACTCGCCTGTGGGAACCGACAACGCGAAAACTGATGTCACCATTTTCTAAAAGTGAGACGAGGTACGGCCGGGAAACATTGAGCAAGTCGGCAGCTTGCTGGGTGGTGAGTTCTGACTCATGTGGAACCAGCGTTACCCCCTCTCCCTCCGCCAACGAGTCGAGTACTCCAACGAGCAGACTCAAGGCAGATGGTGGAATCAAGATGTCAGCTGAACCGTCAATTGCTAGGGAGACCGCCTTATGGTGCGGTCCATCGGAGGCTTCTAGAACTGAACGCACGTTCACGGCAGCTTCCCGAGCGAGGTCAACTTCACCCGCCTCAGGCACGAACACAGTGAGTGTCCTCTTCACGATGGCTCCTCTATTCGAAATAACCGCAATGAACAGAATAAGCGGAAAACGGCGAGAAGGGCCAGTGACAAATGTCCGCGGGGAAGATCCCACGGAAAAGGTTGCAGTCCTTGTGTCTAGGGCGGTCCTTGCGATGAGAGAAAAAAAATGGCGGTGGCGGTGGGATTTGAACCCACGGTGAGGTTGCCCCCACACGCGCTTTCGAGGCGCGCTCCTTTGGCCGCTCGGACACGCCACCGCGGACGAGGGTACAGATGCAACAAGGGCGACCCGAAGGCCGCCCTTGTTCATTTGCGCGGAGGATAGGGGATTCGAACCCCTGAGGGTGTTACCCCAACCCGCTTTCCAAGCGAGCGCCATAGGCCACTAGGCGAATCCTCCGTGGAGGAGGCTACCGACTCGCCACTGGTGACTCATCGTGGGCATGGCGCGTACAGTTGTAGCCGACCCCTCGTGCGGTGTCATCTCGCTGAACTCCCCCAGGGCCGGAAGGCAGCAAGGGTAAGTGGGCTCTGTCAGGTGCACGAGGGGTCCCTGCATCCCACGTGCGACATCACCTTGCAGCGAGTGCCATCGTCACGGTGAGTCGTGAGCCGTGCGAAATC
>CAIXFB010000378.1 GCA_903918595.1 uncultured Actinomycetes bacterium | reverse complement strand
GATTGGCGTGGATTGTTCTTATGCTCGGCCTTCGTAGTACAGGCTGAACGGCCGACTGAATAGATAGACTCGATGGCACACGCAGCAAGCCAACCTGAAGGATGAGGGAGTTCATACGCGATGGGCGACGTCCGTGCGCATTACGACGGTTCAGCACCGACCTACCATGAGCAATACGACCCTGAGTTGATCTGGAAGAACTCGGAATATCCCGCAAATTTCTTTCGCCTGCAAAAAGTCATTGAGATCCTCCGACGGGCGGGTTCGCAGAGTGTCTATGAGCTGGGTGCCGGCGAGGCGAGCCCTATCGTTCGCATTCATAAGGAACTTGGTATCCGCGTTCAGGCAAGTGATCTGTCGCCTGAAATGGTGCGGTTGGGTCGAGAAAATCTCGCGAAGAACGGCATGGATCCACGTTGGCTCTCTGAATTGGACTTGAACGACAAAGCTGCTGTGCAACGTGAACATGAGCGGGTGGGCACCTTTGACGCTGTTCTCGCGCTCGGTGTGATCCCGCATGTGCCAGATGATGACTGGTTTGTCGACGCGATGAGTTCATTTCTCAATCCAGGTGGAACGTTAATTCTGCAGTTCAGAAATTCGATGTTCTCGATGTTCACCATGAATCGCCTGACCAAGGAGTTCATTCTGGATGAGCTGTTGAGTCCGGTCCCGGCTAGTTTCAAAGACGTGGTCGCGGCCGATCTTGACCAGCGACTCGCTGTTGATAAACCACCGATTCGCCGTAGGGACGATGGTCACGGTTACGACGAGATTCTGGCTCGCTTCCACAATCCACTTGAGTTGGCTGAAGTGGTGAAGCGGCACGGTTTTTCGGATATCAGTTACCGGTGGTACAACTTCCATCCCACTTACCCAATGCTGGCTGGCGCCATCGACCCACAGGAATATCGGGAAGCTCAGATCGCTCTTGAGGCCGACGAATCGTGGCGAGGCATGTTCTTGTGCTCCGCGGGCATGATCATCGCAACAAAGCAGTAATTCTCTGGTGCGGAAGGCGGGACTTGAACCCGCACGCCCGAAGGCACAGGTTCCTAAGACCTGCGCGTATACCAATTTCGCCACTTCCGCGTGGTCACAGAATCTTATGGGGCCGATTCTTTGGTGTCGCGCATGGATAGGGGTTTACAAAATGTGGGCGTTTGGGAGTGGCAGTTTGGGCACAGGAACCGCAGGTTTTCAGCACAGCAATTGGTCGAATCTCCGTCACGATGATCAACCTGTAAGCAGAGTTTGGAGCCTTGCCATTGATCTCCCAAACCGCATTGCTCGCACCTCAGTGGAACACCAATCTCGATCAGTGATCGTCGTAAGTATTTAACATCAATGCGTCGAGAATGAGGTTGCCTTTGAACGAGAAAGTGGTCAGCGGGTTTTCGCTCAAGGCGCTTGCCTGCGTTGTGCCCCTGTCCAGTGAAATGCGAGGTGTCCAACTCTGCACGCTTAATGCGTTTACTGATGTGGAAATGAGATCCACCGGCGGGCTTAATGCCGAGAATGCGCATCACTTGAGCGATGGATAAAGCCTGGGCAACGGCAGCGGCAAGATCCGCATCTGAGTATCGAGGAATCTTTGCCATGGTGAGAAATTATCCGAAGGCCCTGACATATCGAGTAGGAAAGAAAGCCTCAGTGGATATCGAGATCCCGCATCAGTTTGGCAACGTGCCCGGTCGCTTTCACGTTATAGAAAGCGTGTTCAATCTTGCCGGTTGTGGAGATGAGGAAAGTTGATCGGATCACTCCGGTCACAACTTTTCCGTAGAGCTTCTTCTCACCCCAGGCTCCGTACTTGGTCAAGACTGTGCGATCAGGATCGGAGAGAAGAACAAATGGCAGATGGTCGCTCGATGCGAACGCTGCGAGCTTTTCAGGGGCGTCGGGGGAGATGCCGATCACGGTCAATCCGCTGGCTGTGAACGCCTCGAGGTTGTCTCGAAAATCGCAGGCTTGGGTGGTGCAGCCGGGGGTCAGGGCGGCGGGGTAGGCGTAGAGCAGCACACGCTGGCCCTTGAAGCCGGAGAGGCTCACTCGTTCGCCTGAGGCGCTGGTCAAAGTGAAGGCGGGGGCGGTGGCGCCGGGCTCGAGTCGCATGCCCTCAGCGTAGAAGAGGAAACCCCTACCCGGATTCGGGCTTACTGCAATGCTTTTGCAAGTAGTTAATTTCTTCAGTAAGGTTCTCCTCATGCGAAAATCACTCACAACTCTCTTTGTTGCCGGCGCCCTCATATTGACGGGCTGCTC
>CAIXFB010000377.1 GCA_903918595.1 uncultured Actinomycetes bacterium | reverse complement strand
TAATGCTGGTCAGCTTGTTACTTTAGAGGGCTTCAACGGTCTGAGAACTTATCCCATCTCGTCTACCACCGTGGATGAGCAGGGTAATTTCAAACTGACCTACTCTAAGGCTGACCATGGCATGGGGTATCTGATGTCTGCTGATGAGAAGCCGCTGTTCGTCATCCTTAGCGGAGAGGACATCGGGCTGGAGGGGGAGGCACTGAGCCAAGTGGAAACACTCCGCATCACCAAAGGGCAGGAGAACCAGTGGTTTGCGCAGTATGCGCAGGAACACCCCAAAAGGGAGCAGGCCCTTAGCGCATGGGTATATCTGGAGAGGATATACAGGTCTGATGCATTGTTCCTTGTGCATGACAGGCCCGCCAAGGCCATTGAGGCCGAGAAGCAGCGCATCAGGGATGAGGATGCTGCTTTTCTCAATGGCCTACCCACGGAGAGCTATGTACGTTGGCTTCTGCCCGCCCGCAAGTTGGTGAGCTCCGTGCCCACTGTGGCGCAATACCGCCCCGAGGAGATACCCGCTACCATTGCGGCCTTCCGTGCCTTGGACTACACCGACCAACGCCTCTACAAGAGCGGTCTGCTCAAAGATGCTATCGAGAGTCATTTCTGGATGTTGGAGAACCGTGGCCGCCCGCTGGACTCAGTTTTCTTGGAAATGCAGGTCTCTATAGATGCCATGCTGGCCAATCTTGCGCGAGATGAGCGCAGACTGAACGAGGTGACCGACCACCTCTTCGACCTACTGGAACGCCAAAGCCTGAACCAGGTATCGGAATACCTCGCCCTGAAGGTGCTGAACGAGGTGAGCTGCACCATAGACAGCGACCTCGCCAAGCAGTTGGAGACCTACCGCGCCATGAAGAAGGGCAACCGTGCAGCGGACATAGACCTGACACGCGGCCGTGTGGCCCGTGGCACAAGGGAGGGGCAACCGCCACAGCGGCTTTCAGAGCTTGCCTCGGGGCGAGTGCTGGTGGTTTTCGCAGCGGGCTGGTGTCCCAAGTGTCGCACCGAGGTGCCAGAGATGGCGCAACTCTACCCCAAATGGAAGGCAGCGGGCATGGATATACTGCTCATAAGCCTTGATGATGATGCGGAATCGTTCGCAGAGTTCACATCAGGGCTGCCCTTCCTCAGCTACTGCGACCTGCGCAAGTGGGAGTCCTATCCTGCAAAGGACTATCATGTGTTCGGCACGCCCACCATGTTCCTGCTCGATGACAAGCAGACCATCCTGCTGCGCCCCACCTCGGTCAATCAGGTGGATGCCTGGGTTGACTGGTTCCTGCTGGAGAAGCGTTAAGCCTCAGCGCAAGTTCAAACGGCTTCGCTCGCCCAAACTTCAACACAGCCCCACTTATGAGGATGAGGGAGTGTTTTGGTCTGTCTAGCTGCGAGAAATACTTGTGGTACTGAGGAATTTTGCCTGGAGCTAAGTCTCAGCAATCTGCTGTATAAAGAATAGATTTAGCCGTGTCACATCCTAAGCTTGTGGTATTTCATCTGCGAGGGGCCCGCTCACAATTGGCGCACACCTCATCTTCACTGTTCGAGGAAATTATCAATATACTCATAGATATTTTCGATGTTGACATCCGTGTCTCCATCGAAAAGCCGCTCAATCAGCAGCATTATTTGGTCGTAGCTTACAGCCAATCCATCATTGGTCACGGCCTTTCGCGTAGATTGGTCAAACCACACATGGATGCGTTTTCGGTGAGCCTCGGCCACATCGTTACTGAAAAGGGTCAATCCAATAGCATCTCCTCTACCCGAGCGCGTAACAACACTCGAGAGGCTGCCAGTTCTATCAAATATCAGGTAAGCACTATTGAGCTCTTTTTCAAGACGCATCTCGCCCTCATTCTGGGCATCCTTGAACCTCATTCTGTACTCCGCGACCTCTCGCGCTTCCCGCTTATAGTACCAATGATAAATGCTGTAACCGTCCTTCTGGGCGAGATAAAGGTCGTATGGCGCGCAACCGAGACGTTTTTGAGCTGACTCAAAATCATCTGTACCACTCAACCCCACCAGCTCCAGCGATGTAGTGAAACGAGGATACACCCGATGCGATGCGCAAGATATTGCCGAGAAGGCAATGAGAAAAAGCGAGAAACGAATTTGCGTTTGCAGAATCACTTCTTCTTTCCGAAAAGACCTCCTGTACCTGATTTCTTTTCGTTCAAATCAATATCGGTACGATCACTCGGGAGGCTAAAAGCATTGTACTTCTCAACATCACTTGTCACCGTTCTGAATGTGTTGTCGAAAAGAATGAGCCTCACTGCATCTGCACGACCTGCCTCGGTGGAAAAGCTCTCAAGCACGTAGTCCTTATCGAAAATGCAGTAAAGGGTAGATTGATTCTTCACCCTGTCATCGCCTGCGATGGCGCCCTCCTTCTTATCCAACAATTTGGAGCTCACCAAACGTTCATTGTGTTTGTAGAGCCAAGTGTAGATTGCCTTACCACTATTCTGATCCACGTACAAATCGTAGGGTTCAGTACCAAGAATACTCTTCACCTGAGTCAAACCATAGCCAGGCTTTATCTGAACGATTTTCTCCACGTAGGTGAAGCGTGGGGCTATTACCTTATCGCTACACGATGTGACACTGACTAATACTACAGCAATGGCATTCAAAATTACTCGGTTCTTTATCATGTTTTATTTTTTAATGTTTACAAACTTACGCTTTATTGAGAACGTACAATCCGCCTGCCCTAAATTCTTGCAGCGATTGCTTGAATTCCCGCGCGCACAAATGTTCTGGGGTGTCCCCGGCTCGCGCGAGTGTTCCGAAGGATCACTCGTGCGGAAGATAACACGCACAGTCTTTGACTGGGCATAATAACGGTTCACTTCTCCAAAGCCCCGCCCAAACCAAGGCGGGGTTTTGGTTTTTTATGCCAAATCAATTGGGATAAGAAATCCACTCCAAAGCGTATGGCAGTGAAGGAAGCGCAACCACTCTTAGCAGCTTAACCCGAACTCAGGCAATCAAAATCCTCAACACTCATTATTCGTAATTCCTCATTCATAGCTCGTAATTCGTAATTCATAGTTCTACCTTTGCCCCCATGCGATTTCCGGGAGTTATTCGTTCCAAACTGCCTAACGTAGGCACCACTATTTTCACCGTAATGAGCGGCCTAGCCCGCGAGCATGGCGCAATAAATCTCTCGCAAGGCTTTCCCGATTTTAGCATTCCAGAGCGCTTGCGCAATTTGGTGTCCGAACACATGCTTCTTGGCCACAACCAATACGCCCCAATGCAAGGCGTGTTGGCTTTGCGTGAGGCCATTGCCCAAAAGGTGGAAGAACTCTACTCTGCCACCTACGACCCGCAAGAGGAAATAACCATTACTGCCGGGGCAACCCAAGCCATTTTCACCGCCATAATGGCCCTAGTGCGAGAGGGCGATGAAGTAATAGTGCTAGAGCCCGCCTACGATTGCTATGTGCCAGCCATTGAACTCGCTGGTGGCAAAGCTGTTTATGTCCATATGGAACTTTCAGGTCCGTTGGTAGATTGGGAGAGGGTAAAACGCCTCATCAATCAGCGCACCCGCATGATTATTATCAACACGCCCAACAATCCAACCGGTAGAATACTGACCGCGCAGGACATGGCCAAATTGCAAAAGCTTACCGAAGGAACAGAGATTATCATC
>CAIXFB010000376.1 GCA_903918595.1 uncultured Actinomycetes bacterium | reverse complement strand
TCAGTGGTGCTTTCGGTCATGGTGGTGCTTTCGGGCCAGATCACGGCCGACGCAGGATCCTCCTCGGGAGGTCCTGCATCAGCCACAGTTGTTGTCCAGCCAGGTGAGTCCTTATGGAGTATTGCTGCTGAGGTAGCCCCAACCAAAGATCCTCGAGAGACCATCGCTCTGATCCGGGATCTCAATGGAATGCAAGATTCGACAGTCGTTCCTGGCCAGTCTGTGGTGGTACCGATCTCCTCGTGAATCCCCACCCGGGTGATACTGGTCGAGTGAAGGAGCGGCAGGCATTCAGCGGACTTCTCGTCTTCATGGTGGCAACGGCACTGTTGGCCGCTCCGTCTCCAGCAGTGGCTGCAGAGCGCGATCCCGCTTGGCCCAAGTACACCGGTTGGCAGGGGTGTTCGGCCCCGGTGTGGTCATCGACCCGAGCAACGGGAGAGCCAGGCAGGGGAGCTCGGGTTCTGGTGATCGGTGACTCCCATATTAGGAATTCCGCATCGGAAGTGAAATTTCAACTCAAGAAATCGGGCTGGACCCCAACCGTGCGCTGTTGGGGTGGGAAACGGCTCGACTGGGGCCGAGTGCAGGTGGCGCGCGCCAAAAAATTGAATCAACTGCCAGAGAATGTGGTTATTGCGCTGGGTACCAACGATATGCGATGGATAGATCGTCGAGTGACACGCTCACGCATGGCTGCTCTCGTTGATCAGATTGGCTCGAAACGAAACATCTTTTGGGTCGAAACCTTCGCTGGCAACGCGGATCGATTCAGCAAGTCCAAGCAGAAGTGGTTCAACGACGAGGTCCGCAAGCTGGCGCGCAAGCACCCGAATGTGCGCGTCGTCCCATGGGGAAGTGAAGCGAGAAGCTCGGGTGTCCGATTCGTCGATGGTTTGCACTATCGGGCCGTGGATTATCGGCTCATGGCGAAATTCATCGCTGATGAGCTGAACAGCCTGTTGCCCGCAGCTGATCCCCCCGCGCCTGGCGTTGTTGCGCCACCGATCGCCTAGCGGCTCGGACACATGCAGCTTTGGCCAGTTTTCCCGGTGTGTCGGGATTGCGTGGAGCTCTAGATGGGTCTAATGTTCCAATCCCTAGATGTAGTAGTCGAACCTATGTGATTCGTCCACAGGTTGTGGTTATTCATCAACAGGTCATCCACAAGGATTCCCCAGTTGGTCCCGAGGATGGATGAAATTTCGATACGGATGTTACGAAAGTGAAAGGAGGTGCCCCTGATGCGTTGTCCATTCTGCAAAGAGGACGATTCGCGCGTAGTTGACTCACGCACGGTCGAGGAAGGTCTCGCAGTCAGGCGCCGCCGAGAGTGCACATCCTGTGGGCGCAGATTTACCACAGCTGAGGTTGCTTCCCTCGTTGTAGTGAAGCGCAGTGGGGTCAGTGAGACTTTTAGCCGCCAAAAGGTCGTCAGCGGCGTTCGGAAGGCTTGTCAGGGTCGACCGGTCAATGAGGACGATTTGGCGCTGCTCGCGCAACAGGTTGAGGATGCGGTCAGGGCCACCGGGCAAGCGGAAGTTCCAGCCATGGAGGTGGGCCTTGCAATTCTTAGCCCACTCCGGGAACTCGATGAGGTTGCCTACCTTCGGTTTGCCTCCGTATACCGATCTTTCGACAACCTTGAGGATTTCGAGGCCGAAATAGCTCTACTTCGCGCCGAGGGCGAGCCAGTGGGTCAAGAGCCTGTTGGGCGCCCGTTCAATGTCAGTGCCTCGCGTCAGAATCACGAAGAAACTAACACCGCTCGAACGCGTTAATCAGCTTCCCGCTTCCGCTATCCGCTCGCTCCAGAAAGGCACGTCATGACAATCACCACCAGCGCACCAGCAGCCTTTGTGCATAACACGCTGCGCAAGCCCGGAATCACCATTGAGCGTCTCTACACAACTGAGGGTGTGCACCCTTACGACGCGGTGAATTGGGAACGACGTGACGTCGTCCAAAACAACTGGAAGACCGGCGAGACGGTATTCGAGCAGCGGGGCGTCGAGTACCCCGATTTCTGGAGCGTTAATGCTTCCACGATCGTCACCACAAAGTACTTCCGTGGCGCAGTGGACACCGATCAGCGCGAGTGGAGCCTGAAGCAACTGATTGACCGAGTAGTGCTCACCTACACCAAGGCTGGCAAAGAGCATGGTTACTTCCGCACGGACAAAGATGCAGAGATCTTCGAGCACGAGCTCACCTACATGCTGCTCCACCAGGTGTTCAGCTTCAACTCTCCAGTGTGGTTCAACGTGGGAACCAATGCCCCTCAGCAGGTGAGCGCCTGTTTCATTCTTTCCGTTGACGACACCATGGAGTCAATTCTCAACTGGTACAAAGAAGAGGGTTTCATCTTCAAGGGCGGATCTGGTGCCGGCCTTAACCTTTCCAGGATCCGTTCGAGCAAGGAGCTGCTCAAGTCCTCTGGCGGAACTGCGTCCGGTCCGGTCTCCTTCATGCGCGGTGCGGATGCATCGGCTGGAACGATCAAGAGCGGTGGCGCGACCCGTCGCGCCGCGAAGATGGTTGTTCTCGACATCGATCACCCTGATATTGAAGAGTTCATTGAGACCAAGGTGCGCGAAGAGGACAAGATTCGGGTCCTTCGCGACGCAGGCTACGACATGGACCTGGGCGGCAAAGACATCGTCAGTGTTCAGTACCAGAACGCAAACAACTCAGTGCGCGTGTCGGATGAGTTCATGCGCGCAGTCGAACAGGGTGATTCCTTCGACCTCACCGCTCGCACCGATGGCAGAGCTGTTGAGACTGTTGATGCCAAAACGCTGTTCCGCACGATGAGCGAGGCTGCTTGGGCCTGCGCTGATCCCGGTATCCAGTACGACGGCACCATCAACGACTGGCATACCAACCCCGAGACCGGACGGATCAACGCATCCAACCCTTGCTCGGAGTACATGAGCCTTGATAACTCCTCTTGCAACCTCGCCAGCCTCAACCTTCTTACTTTCCTGAAGGAAGACGGAACATTTGATGCTGTGCGGTTCGCCAAGGCGGTTGAGTTGGTCATCACTGCGATGGATATCTCGATCTCCTTCGCAGATTTCCCGACCGAGGCAATCGGTGACACCACCCGTAAGTACCGCCAGCTCGGGATCGGTTATGCAAACCTCGGTGCACTGCTGATGGCAACAGGTCTTCCCTATGACTCCGATGCTGGGCGGGCGCTCGCTGCGTCCATCACGAGCCTCATGACGGGTACCGCCTACAAGCGCAGTGCCGAGCTTGCCGGCGTTGTGGGCCCATACGAGGGTTACAAGCGCAATGAGGATGCCCATAAGCGTGTAATGCGCAAGCACGCTGCAGCCAACGACAACGTTCGTGCGGTGTCTAGCCTTGACGCGGATGTGTTGAAGGTCGCGATCAAGAATTGGAAAGAGTGCATCAGCACAGGGGAGAAGAACGGCTGGCGCAACGCGCAAGCATCCGTTCTTGCACCCACCGGCACCATCGGATTCATGATGGACTGCGACACAACTGGTATCGAGCCAGACTTCTCGCTCGTGAAGTTCAAGAAGTTGGTTGGCGGCGGGTCCATGCAGATTGTCAACCAGACAATTCCGCTGGCGCTGCGCAAGCTTGGCTACGCCGAAGAAACCGTTGAAGCAATTGTCGAATTCATCGGAGAGAACGGTCACGTCATTGATGCCCCTGGCCTCAAGACCGAGCATTACGCCATCTTCGATACTGCGATGGGTACTCGTTCGATTACGCCAATGGGTCACGTCCGCATGATGGCCGCTGTTCAGCCATTCATCTCCGGTGCGATCTCCAAGACAGTCAACATGCCAGAAACGGCCACCGTTGACGAGGTTGAAGAGGTCTACTTTGAGGCCTGGAAGATGGGTGTCAAGGCACTAGCGATCTACCGCGATAACTGCAAGGTCGGTCAGCCTCTCTCTGATGCCAAGGCCAAAAAGGTCGACGAATCCATTGATGCTGCTATTGATCTACTCGGACAGCCTGTGCGTCGTCGCCTTCCGAAGTCACGGCCAAGTCGCACCACTTCGTTCGCAGTTGCTGGTGCTGAGGGTTACATGACCGCTGGAAGCTATGACGATGGTCAGCTTGGTGAGGTCTTCCTCAAGCTTGGTAAGCAAGGCTCGACTCTTGCCGGCGTGATGGATGCGTTCTCCATTGCCATCAGCATCGCGCTGCAGTACGGCGTTCCGCTGGATGCGTTTGTGAGCAAGTTTGTGAACATGCGCTTCGAGCCGGCTGGCATGACCGATGATCCGGATATTCGAATCTCACAGTCGATCATGGACTACATCTTCCGCAGGTTGGCCCTTGACTACCTTCCCTACGAAACCCGCGAGGCGATGAGTATCTTCACCGCAGATGAGCGGACAGCAACAGTTGCAGGCAGCTACGGCCAGCTCGACGCAGCTCCTGCCGCGGACCTTGCTGTGGAGGAGATCGTGACCGAAGCAGTAACGGCGACACCGATCAAGCCGCGGGTCAGTCAAGCCCACTCGAGTGCAGAATTACTCGAGGAGATCACCGGCACAGCATCCGATGCACCACTCTGCATGACCTGTGGGATCAAAATGCGTCCAGCTGGTTCCTGCTACGTCTGCGAAGGCTGCGGGAACACATCCGGCTGCAGCTGACGCAGACACGGGGTCCAATATGTCAAACCCTCTCGCTCCTCTCATTCACGGGAGGAGCGAGAGGGTTTGACGTTTCTGGATGATCTTTTCGCGCGTCAACGGGATAGTCCAGAAACATGAAGACGAGGCTGGAATCATCTTGGTCATGCCTAGCAACGAACCGCAAGCCAGTCTGGATTCCGCTTACATCGACGACTCAATCTTTGTCTTGCGTCCGGACTACCGCGCACTGCTCATCTCTGCCACAGGTGTGCGCGGCGGACCAAGTGATGAATTCAGTAATGCTGCATTGGAGCGGGCAGAGGAGAAAGCGCGTGCTCGCCTTGGGGGAGAAGCACCTGAAGCGCTGCCAGAGATTGCTGCGTGGCGCGAAGCCTTTCTTGGTTTTGGGGTGAAACCTCGGCAGGCTCGCAGCAGTGTCGAGTCGTTGGTGCGACGAATCAACGCAGGACTTCCTAGGATCGACCGTCTCACTGACCTCTATAACGCAATCTCAGTCGAACACCTGGTGCCCATCGGTGGAGAAAACCTTGACAGCTATGAAGGTGCGGCTCGACTGGGCCGCGCAAACGGTGATGAAGTATTCGACACTGTGGTTGACGGCGAATCCACGGTTGCCACGCCAGATCCAGGTGAAGTGATCTGGCGGGACGACATCGGGGTGACGTGTCGACGATGGAACTGGCGGCAGTGCGTGCGAACTCGATTGTCGCCTGAAACCAGTAACGTCCTGTTCATATTTGACGCTCTTGGGCCGGTGACCGATGAATCCTTGGAGGCCGCTTCGGATGCCTTGATTTCCCTCATCTGCGTTGACTCACCAGATCTGCGGATTGCTCACAAAGTCCTCACTCGGTAGGTCCACCTCACGAGGGGTGGCTCTGCTGGAGCGCGAGAGGTGAGTGAGCCCGTACTCCCGTTCCACTTTCATCAAAGAGGAGAACTCTGGTGATTGTTACGTTTTGATCACGGGAAATGGGTATTCTCTTTGTACCGAGTAATCGACCCTTGATCGGAGAATTCATGTCCCGAATCCGAAGTGCCTTCATCCTGAGCACCTCCGCGATCTTGGTGTGCACCCTGGCGGCCTGTTCCTCTGAAGGAGAGGCTGAGCCCACTCCCACGCTGAGCGCCCCCTCAACTCCAGCGGTGACCGATGAGCCCTCCACCGCCCCAATCACAGCATGCGAGACATTCTTCGAAGTCGACCTCATTCGCAGCCAAGCGGCAGCGGGGGCAGAGGACCTCACGAAGAAGGAAAAGCGAGCACTCCTTCAGGAGTACAAGACGGCCGTCGATGCTCTTGTGATTGATGCGGATCAAAGTTTTGTAGCCGGAGCACTGCCTGAGCAGGTCCTCTCGAACGCAGAACGGATGCAGGCCAACTTGGCGAGGGTCGCTCCGAATAGTGGGATTGACGGCATCAACAAGGCCCAAAAGACGCGTTTGCGTCTGAGCGCCAAAAGGATTGAACGCGCGTGTGTGACTGCGGGAGTACCCATTCCTCAGGAGAACCTAGACGCGCGCGCCCTGCTCTAATTCCGGCACGCACTTTGTGACATCACGACAAGTTACATGAATTGGTCAGGATCTGGGCCGGTTCGATGACCATCTTCAAGGCCAGCGATAAGAAGAAGATCTTCGGGGTCTAATTCGAAGTCGAAAACGTCAATGTTCTCCCGAATGCGAGCGGGCGTAACGGATTTAGGTAGAACTACGTTTCCGAGTTGGACGTGCCAGCGAATCATGACCTGGGCAGTTGACTTGCCATGCTTGGCAGCAATTTCGGCGATGACCGGATTGTTGATGAGTTCTCCCGATGCAAGCGGGCTCCACGCTTCGGTGACGATCCCATAGCTGGCATTTACCGCCCGGAGGTCACTTTGGGGAAGGCGTGGGTGCAATTCGATCTGGTTGAGTACTGGAACAACACCGAACTCATCAATAATGGCCCGCAAGTGAGAGGCGTGGAAGTTGGAGACGCCTACGCTGGTGGTCTTGCCTTGCTCTTGAAGCGCGAGCACTGCTCGCCATGTCTCCATGAAGTTACCCGTGGCTGGGGCGGGCCAGTGCACCAAGTACAAATCGACGTGGTCCAGCCCAAGCAGTGACAAGCTCTTGTCCATAGCAGCCAGAGTTGTATCGAAGCCTTGGTCGGTGTTCCACACTTTGGTTGTTACGTAGATATCAGATCGGTCCAAACCGCTCCGAGAGATCGCCTCGCCCACGCCGCGTTCATTTTCGTACACGGCAGCGGTGTCCACATGGCGGTAGCCAGCTGCAAAAGCAGCCACAGTTGCATCGGACACAACGTCGTCGGGAACCTGCCACACGCCAAAGCCGATCTGCGGGATCGTGGTTCCGTCATGTAACGCAACAGCGGGAATGCTCATCGGTCGTCGTCCTCCGTTGGTGACTATCAGAGATCAGAGAATAGCGTTTCCCTACCTATAAATTTTGATCTCTGAACTGATTTTTCTCCGTATCTCGTTACGAGGACGTTGGAGAGGCCGTTGCAGCGGCAGGTGGCGGTGCAACGGAAGTCGGGGCGGGGGAGTTGTACGGGTGTTCGGGGTCTCGATTTGAAACATATTTCATGACCCCATACACGGCGCCGGTGATCGGAACCGCAACGAGAGCACCGACGATACCGAGCGAAATCGCACCGATAGCGATAGCAATGACGATAGCGAGTGGATGGAGATTGACCGCCTTGCCCATCACGAGTGGCTGCATCACATCACCATCAAATGAGCCCACGATGACCGTCAGCAGGATGACCAGGAGAGCGGTTATCGGTCCATTCTCGGCGAGGGCAACAACCGCAGCGAAGAAGGTCGCAATGGGCGCACCAATCACTGGGATAAACGCACCGAAAAACACCACGGCTGCCAGGGCAGGAGCCAGTGGCACCTGAAGAATCATCAAGCCAATGAACACCAGTGAGGCGTCAGCGAGAGCCACGATGATGACGCCGCGGGTGTACCCCGATATTGAGTCCCAGAAGATCTGGCCAGATACATCAATGTGATGGCGGCTCTTGGACGGAATCCATGAGAGAAGCCAGTTCCAGATCTGATTGGGAGTGAGCAGAAAGAAAATCACCGCGAAGAGGAACACAGAGCCTGCGACGACAACCGTGCTCAGCGAACCGAAAGCGGCGAGTGCCTCGCCCGCAACTCCTTTGGCTACAGACGTCCCTGCATTTTGCGCATCGGTGACCAACGTGGAGAACTGATCATCGGAAAGGCTCAGAGGTGGCTTACGAACCCACTCGGTGATATCGCTCAGACCGCTCTTGATAGATGCAACAAGTTTTGGTCCTTCACCTACAACGGAGGCGACCACGACCGACAAGATGGCCACGATCGCTGCTGTGATGAGCACGAGGGCGAGGATCATCGAAATGACTTTTGGTAATTTCTTCTCAAAGAATCGCATGACGGGCCCGGCCCAAGCGGTCACCAGGAGCGCGAAGAAAAGTGCAAATGCAACTGCAAACAAGATGTTGAGGACGTAGCCGATAGCGAACAGGCCAGCAACGACGACGAGCAGACGCCAAATGTTCCCTGAGAGAACCTTGAGAGGCCGTGGGACACCGTCGGAAGCAGGGGCTGGCTGGTTTGCGCTCATAGGTGGGAACTTAGTCTATTCGGACGATCCCATGTGACGTAGTGAACCAAACGGCAATCACGCCTTCATCATCGGATGCGGAGATCCAGTCCATCTTGGCATTGCTCGGAGCTATGGGGAATCCTGCCCACTCGTCCACAGTGGCCTGCTCGCCGCTGATTTCGATGCGATCTACGCCCACCCCAGCCACAGCGCCTGCAGAGGGGTGCTCGGTGCCATCGCACTCCCATGAGACGAAGAAGGGCAACTGAGGATCAGTCATGGTGTCGAGAACACCGAGTTGCTTCCAACGCAGTTCCACCCCATCGGGGCGAATTCGGTGACCGGCCGCGGCTTCTCGCCCCAACTGTGCCTCGAGAGGGGACAGATCATCGACTGAAATGACCCAACTCATCCACCCGCCGCCTGCGGAGGCTCGTGCCTGGACCGCTTGGCCAAATGGGGCCTTGAGGGCAGCGGGGTGATCTAGGGCACTCACGACCTCGACGTAACTGCCATGCGAAAGGGGCAGGATGAAGTTCCGGGTACCGAAAGAAGGGTGCCTTCCACCGTCAATAAACGTGGCACCCAGTTCGGAACCAATGCGTTGGACGACGTCGGGCAACTCGCTGGCCGTGCAGGCGTAAGAGATGTGATCAAGCCGCATGTGAGCATCCTGCCAACACGAAGAACAGCGTTGCGAGGTACCCCCCAACCACCACTTCTTTGTGGCAGGCTGCGCGCATGACATCAGACCCCTTGGCCCCCGCGGAAGCTGCTGACGGCGAAGGACCGCCGTCTGGGAGCGCCTCCCCGCCGATGCTCGACAAGAAGAAGTCGATCATTTTGGGAATCGTAGGACTAGCTTTCATAGTGCTCATCTTCTGGAAGGTCATCCCGCAAATCGGTAGCTATTCGCAGGCTTGGGATGCCCTTCAATCGATGGGCGCGGTGGCGATGGTGATCATTGTCGTTTCCGTGATCATCTACCTCTTGGCGTACGGACTGCCATTCATGGCGGCTGCACCCGGTCTGCCGTATTGGCGTTCGCAACAAACAAACCAGGCGGCCTTTGCAATCAGTAACGGAGTACCTGGTGGCGGTGCAGTGGGGCTTGCGGTCCAGTACGGCATGTTGACATCGTTTGCTATCACCCCAACTGCCAGCACTGCAGCGATCACGGCGGTGGGCCTGTGGAGCACATTTGTCACACTTGGTTTTCCGATCCTTGGCGTAGCAGCGCTTGCCGCTTCGGGGGTAGGTGATAACTCCCACGTCACTTTGGCTGTCGTTGGGCTTGTGATTTTGATCGCTGTGGTCACGGTTTTTGTGCTTGTGATGCGTTCTGCTCCACTTGCTCAGCGGATCGGGGAGTGGGCGAACAAAGCAGTGAACCCGTTGCGTTCACGGATCAAGTCCCTGAAGAACGCTGACCTTGTGGCTCCCATCGTGAAGTTCCGCACAGATATGTACGGACTCCTCAAAAAACGTTGGGGAGTCATCACTGTTGCGCAGATGGCCGTCTCCTTCGCTCAGTTCCTTATTTTGTACGTCGCGCTTCGGGGTGTCGAGGGTTGGGACACGGCCGGAACGTCAATCTTGGTCGCCTTCGCGGCGTTCGCGATCAGTCAATTGGGGCTGATGGTTCCCATCACGCCGGGTGGCCTGGGTACGGTCGATGCCGCGATGATCGGCTTGATGGTTGCTTTTGGTGTTGACAACGGTGACGCCACTGCCGCGGCGCTCGTATGGCGAGCCTCGTCGTACGTCCCGCAAATAATTATTGGCGTGATCGCACTTCTTGCGTGGACGCGAAAGGCGGGACAGCGCCTTGCTGCAGTCAAGCCATCGCCAGCCACCAGCTGAGAATGCACCACCCTTCCCTCCGGTGTGTCGGTGTGCCGGTCACAAGATGCACCCCCTAGGCTTTTGCTCGCCTGGTCGTCGCGGGAGGGGAAGCCTTCGGCGGCCAGGTTTTTTCTATGTCATTTTTGACGTGCTGGTTGACGCCAGGGGAAGGCCGGTCTGATCGTGAATGGGTGTGAAGAGTCGCCGCGTTGGCGATCTTTCATTGCTTTGGGTGACAGTTTCACCGAGGGTCTCTCGGATGATCTCGACGTAAACGGTAGGCACATCGGATGGGCAGATCGAACGGCACAGGGGATCGCGGATGCGCAATTGAATTCGGTCGCCTACGCCAACTTGGCCATTCGTGGCAGATTAATCGCTGATGTAGCCCAAGAGCAGGTTCCACAGGCTCTGGCACTTGCGCCAGACCTTGTTTCCTTCGCTGCTGGCGTGAATGACACGCTCCGTCGGAGTTTCAATCTCAATTCCGTGGCAACAGATCTAGAAGACAGTGTCAAGGCGTTTCGGCAAGCCAATATCGACGTGATGCTGTTTGCCTTTGGGAATCCATCTAGGCGTTCTGGCTTGATGTCCGTTGTCACCCAGCGAATGGCGAGTTATCGGTCTGCCACCTTGGCCATTGCTCAGCAATATGGCTGTTTTGTGGTGGATTTTTGGAATGTGGCGGCCTTTGATGATGATTCCCAATGGGATTCTGACCGACTTCATCTGAGCCCCAGCGGGCACCAGCGCGCGGCAGCGGCCGCTCTTCATACATTGGGCTTAGCCGATGAATCATGGCGCACTCCGGGTGTCCAAACTCCACCACGGAGCCTTCCATCGCGAATTGCTGGCAACGCATCGTGGCTGTCTGGGCATCTGACGCCATGGGTTGCCCGAAGGATCAAAGGAACATCTTCAGGGGATGGCATCGAACCGAAACTATCGAATTACCGGTTCATCAATCCGAGCTAAATTCCTTCCACAAGTTTTTCGAAAATGATTCGCCATCCACAGGTAAGTCTCCGTTCAGCGCGAAGTGAAGGAAAAGAAGCATGCTCCTGGGATGGAAACTTTTTCAGCCAGGGTCGGACCAGTTGAATTGACGATTACCTCGATTGATTCGTTAATCGCAACGGTCCCGTATCTGTTGGGATTCGTGCCCACCCGAAGTGTCGTCTGCCTCTGGACCATTGACAAAAAGATTTGTCTCACAATGCGAGTGGACCTTCCGATGACCGAATTGGAGTTCGATATTTCCGAGTGGGCCAGACAAATGCTTGGCCACGGGACCCACTGTGGGGGAATCGATCTGCACATAGTCATTTTTGATGATTGCTGGACGAGTGCTTCACCTGGTGAGCCTCCCTCATCTGTGCGCATGCAGGCGCTCGTCCGAGCTGCTTCGGTGTTGGGCCTTCAGATCGACACCTTGGTGACTATCTCCGATATGAGGCGATTCGAGTACGAGTGCACCGCATGCGAACTCTTGAGGTGCTCAGGCCACGATGTAACACCGCCACCCTCGTACCTGCAAAAGATGCATGGGCTGCTGCGCACGCCTGCCTCATCACGAGAAGACGTTCTCGCCGAAATCAATGAAGTCCCAAACGCCCAGATCAGAGAACTGGTCGCAGTCGAATCCGATCGGTATGTTCATGTATGTGCTGTAGGTCGTGGAAGATCCGGGCTGGAGAAATGGCGAGATGAGTCCATTGCCGTCATCAGACGGGAATGGGGCACAGCCGCGAGTGGCGGCGATCCATACAACGTGTGCACTCCTCAACTGGCCAGATCAATCGTTGCACTCAACGATGTTCGCTGTCGGGATGCAGTCCTGTGGGTAGTTGCTCGGCCCGGAGCAAATCTCCAACAGATCGGCGACTTCTTTACCCGCGCAGTGACCAGCGCTCCACCCAACCTGGTACCTGGACCAGCAAGCGTGCTCGCCGCAGTTCGCTGGTTGCAAGGCGACGGACTGAGGGCGATGGCAGCCTGTCAGAAAGCGCTCGAAACCACACCCGACTACACGTTAGCCCTGCTTATCGAGACCGCCTTGAGCGCTGGATTGCCACCGGCCTTCTGGCTCGACACCATGCGGGACTTGACCTACGAACAGTGCCGGGCTCGGCGCCACCTACGACCTGGCCAGACGGTGGACCAAGACGCGGCAATGAGCGCATAGGACGGCATCGGGTATATTTCAGGCAGGTCAAGAGTGTCAGCGTTAAGCCCCGGCTAGCTGTCCGGCAACCCTCCAACCGCGGTGGGGTGCTCCTGGGGGGAAGACCGGGTCCGTTCCTGAACGGACAAGCGCGGGTCTTGCATACGGCAAGGCCCACTGATGACATGTGGGGTTAGCGATGAGCAATGAATGGTCCTTTGACACGAAGCAAATCCATGCAGGCCAAACGCCGGATGCAGCAACAAATGCACGCGCACTGCCGATTTACCAAACCACCTCGTACACGTTCAACGACACCACTCATGCGGCAAATCTCTTTGCGTTGAAAGAGTTGGGCAATATTTACACCCGCATCATGAATCCAACGCAGGCTGTTGTCGAGGATCGAATTTCAGTTCTCGAAGGTGGTGTCGGGGGATTACTCGTTTCCAGTGGTCAAGCAGCGGAAACAATTGCCATTTTGAACGTTGCTGAAGCTGGGGATCACATCGTTTCAAGTCCGAGTTTGTACGGTGGCACATATAACCTGTTCCACTACACGCTGCCCAAGTTGGGCATCAATGTCACATTTGTAGACGATCCAGATGATGCTGCATCGTGGCGGGCAGCAGTGCAACCAAATACCAAAGCTTTTTTTGGTGAATCAATTTCGAACCCCAAGAACGACATCCTGGATATAGAAGCGATCGCAGCCGTCGCTCATGAAGTGGGAGTTCCCCTCATCATCGATAACACGGTTGCCACTCCGTACCTCATGCGTCCACTCGAGTGGGGTGCCGACATCGTCGTGCACTCGGCAACCAAATACATCGGTGGGCATGGAACAGCAGTGGCAGGTGCCATTGTTGACGGTGGAACATTTGATTTCGGCGCATATCCGGATCGATACCCCAACTACAACCAACCTGATCCGAGTTACCACGGCCTCGTCTATGCGCGAGACCTAGGCGCTGATGGCGTGTTTGGTGTGAATGTTTCCTTCATCATGAAGGCGCGCGTGCAAATGCTCAGAGATCTGGGCTCGGCTGTTGCCCCATTCAATGCTTTCCTACTCGCGCAGGGCTTGGAAACCCTTTCCCTCCGGGTGCAGCGCCATTCAGATAATGCACTAGCGGTTGCCAATTGGCTTGATAACCGCAGTGAAGTTGTTTCCGTCAATTACGCCGGTCTTGCCTCGAGCCCTTGGCATGTCAGAGCGAAGAAATATGCACCGAAGGGCACCGGCGGTGTCTTGAGCTTCGAAATTGAAGGTGGTGTTGAGGCAGGTAAGACGTTTGTCGAGGCGTTGGAGTTGCATAGCCATGTAGCGAACATTGGCG
>CAIXFB010000375.1 GCA_903918595.1 uncultured Actinomycetes bacterium | reverse complement strand
TCCGGCCATACGGCGCGCATGGCGTCGAACACCTCGAGCGGGAAGCGCAGTCGGTTCTCCAGGCTGCCGCCGTATTCATCGGTGCGCTGGTTACTGACCGGCGTGAGAAATCCCGAGAGGAGGTAGCCGTGCGCGCAGTGCAATTCGACGAGGTCGAAGCCGGCCAACTCGGCGCGCTTCGTTGCTTCGACGAACTCGGCGAGGACACGATCCATGTCGGCGCGGGTCATCTCACGGGGGACCTGACTGACCGGCAGGTAGCCGATCGGAGAGGGGGCGATGAGCTCCCAGTTGCCCGAGTCGAGCGGTTGATCCATTCCCTCCCACATGACCCGGGTGGAGCCCTTGCGACCGGCATGACCGATCTGGATGCCGATCTTGGATTCCGTGGTGTGCACGAAGTCGACGATGCCCTTCCAGGCCTGGGTCTGCTCCTCGTTCCAGATGCCACCGCAGCCAGGTGTGATGCGTGCTTCAGGTGAGGTGCAGACCATCTCGGTCATCACCAGACCAGCACCGCCGAGCGCCCGACTGCCCAGGTGTACTCGGTGGAAATCTCCAGGCAGACCATCTTCGGCGCTGTACATGTCCATGGGCGAGACGACCACACGGTTGGGTAGTTCGAGCCCGCGCATGCGGAACGGGAGGAACATCGGCGGTCGGGGCGTGGTCCCCGCGGGAACACGACCCTTCTCGATCTGATCGGCGAGCAGCCAGGTGTCGATTTGCGCAACGAAGGCGGGATCGCGCTCGAGCAGGTTGTCATATGTGATGCGACGGCTGCGGGTCATGAGATTGAACGCGAACTGCACCGGTTCCTGTTGCGTGTAGTGCCCGATCTCCTCAAACCACTCCATGCTCGCCTGCGCGGAGCGCTGCGTGCTCTTGATGACCGGGACGCGCTCCGCGTCGAAGGCTTTGAGGGCAGCCTCCATGTTCGGCTGCTCACGAATGCATGCGGCAAGGCTGAGCGCATCTTCCATGGCCAGCTTGGTGCCCGATCCGATGCTGTAGTGCGCCGTGTGGGCGGCGTCACCGAGCAGCACGAGATTGTCGTGCACGAGCGTCTTGTTGCGGATAGTCCGGAACGAGGCCCACTTGCTGTTGTTGGCGATCAAGGAATGCCCTTGCAGGATGTCAGCGAAGATCTCGCCAAGGCGCTCGATGCTCTCCTCGTCGCTGACCCCCGGCGGCAGCGAGTTGGCGTCAACCTTGTCGAATCCACCGGCACGCCACACGTCCTCGTGCATCTCGACGATGAAGGTGGAGAGGTTCGCATCCATCGGGTAGGCATGGATCTGCATGACTCCGAAAGGTGTGTCACGCACGAAGAACTCAAAAGCCTCGAACACCAGATCGGTGCCCAGCCACATGAACTTGCACACCCGCGGGTCCTCCGTCGCACCGAACTCGGTTGCGAATTTTTCGCGGATGGGGCTGTTGATGCCGTCGCATGCGATGACAAGGTCGTAGTCCGCCATGAGTTCCTCGACGGGGGGCGCCTCTGTCCGGAAGTGGATGGGAACTCCGTGGTCGATTGCGCGGCGCTGCAAGACGTTGAGCAACTCTTTGCGGCTCATGGCTGCGAAGCCGTTGCCTCCGATAGTGAACAGGTGGCCGTTAATGTCGACGTCGACGTCGTCCCAGTAAGCGAAGGAGCGACCCATGTCTTCGAACACCGAGCGGTCCGATGCCTTGATGCCACTGAGGGTCTGGTCGCTGAAGACCACGCCGAAGCCGAAGGTGTCATCGGGGGCGTTGCGCTCCCAGACGGTGATCTCGGTGGCCGGATCCAACTGCTTGACGAGGCTGGAGAAATACAGGCCTGCCGGTCCGCCGCCCACGACTGCGATCCTCATGACTATCCCCTTACCTGGCCACCCACATCGGCATCCCAACTGACCCGACCTTTGTAGCGTATTGTTGACTATCGGAAATAATACGGGATACCGGGCGCTTGGCAACCGGTTTCAGCCAGCCGTGCGAGAGGATGCGCCATGACCGGAAACCGATTCAGCGGCAAGGTGGCCATTGTGACCGGCGGCGCCGGCGGACTTGGGATTGCCATCTGCTCGGCGATCGCCGCCGAGGGCGGATCCGTCGCAGTTTTTGATGCATCCCAAGAGCAGGTAGATCGCGCCGTTGCCGAACTCGAGGCAGAGGGTGCGCCGGTTATCGGACTGTGCGCCGACGTCCGAGACCCAGCCGCACTTGAAGCCGGCACAGCACAGGTCGTGGATCGTTTCGGCGGCCTCGACATCCTGGTTGCCGCTGCCGGCGGCAGCCTGGGCACTCCCCGCGATCTTGAAGACATCAGCCCTGAAGACCTCGATCTTGTGATTGACGTCAACATCAAGGGCACCTACTACAGCGCAGCTGCTGCAGTGCCGCACCTGCGCACCCGTGGTGGCGGAGCCATCGTCACGTTCTCATCAATCGGTGGGCGCAGCACCAGCCCGGTCACCGGAATCCCGTATGCCGCAGCCAAAGCAGGAATTTTGGGACTCACCCGCAGACTGGCGCGAGAGGTGGGTCCAGATGCAATTCGGGTGAACGCCATTGCACCAGGACTTTTCTTGACCGGGCGCCTACAGGGGATGTTCGACGCAATGAGCGAGCACGATCGCAATGAGGTGCTGGATTCAATTCCACTGCGCCGGATGCCTGGTATCGAAGAATGCGTTGAGCCCGTGCTGTTCCTCGCGAGTGATCAGTCTTCGTACATCACTGGTGCAGTG
>CAIXFB010000374.1 GCA_903918595.1 uncultured Actinomycetes bacterium | reverse complement strand
GCTCCAGCCCCGTACCCGAGAGCCACAAGTGTGCAAAAGGTCGTCCGGACCCTCGATATCGAGGAGGTCGGTAAGACCACCCGGCATGCGTCGTTCTTTCAAATGGCGGGCAATTTCTCATTTGGTGACTACTTCAAAGAGACCGCGATTCCCCTGGCGTGGGAGTTACTCACGAAGCCCATCTCGGACGGCGGCTACGGGTTTCCCGAAGAGCGGCTTTGGGTCACCGTGTACCTCGACGACGACGAAGCAATCGACATTTGGCACAAGCAGGTGGGAATACCGCTAGATCGCATCCAGCGCCGCGGCCAGATTGACAACTACTGGTCGATGGGTGTTCCGGGTCCTTGTGGCCCCTGCTCAGAAATTTACTTTGATCGCGGCCCCGAGCACGGGCTCGAAGGCGGACCAATCGCCGATGAGAATCGTTACCTTGAGGTGTGGAATCTCGTCTTCATGCAGTTCGAACGGGGTGAGGGTCCCGGCAAGGAGGGGTACCCGATTCTGGGTGAACTACCCGCAAAGAACATTGACACCGGCATGGGCCTGGAAAGAATGGCCGCGCTACTGCAAGGTGTCGACAACATTTATGAGATCGATACAACGCGCGGCATATTGGATCGCGCTTGCGAACTCACTGGGACGACGTACGGAAAATCTGAACGCGACGATATTTTGTTGCGGGTCGTTGCAGACCATTCCCGCACCACCGCATTTCTTATTGGCGACGGGGTTGTTCCCGGAAATGAAGGTCGCGGATATGTGCTTCGACGCTTGATGCGAAGGGTGATTCGCAATATGCGACTGCTCGGCGCTCACGAGGCCACGATGGGTGAATTGGTCGATTCGACTATTTTGTCAATGGCCCCGCAGTATCCAGAGCTGAACGACGAAGCGAGCCGCATTCGCACCGTGTCCGTCGCTGAGGAAGCATCTTTTCTGCAGACTTTAAGAGCCGGGACGACCCTTTTTGATACCGCCGTAACGGAACTCCGCTCAACAGGTGGTGCTGTTTTGACGGGGGAGAAGGCTTTCGCTCTCCACGATACGCACGGATTTCCCATCGATCTCACGCTCGAGATGGCAGCTGAAGCAGGGCTCGATGTCGATGAAGCCGGATTCCGAAACCTCATGGGCCAGCAGCGGGAACGGGCAAAGGCCGATGCGGTTGCTCGCAAGAGTGGATTTGCGGCCACCACTGCCTACCGGGAGATCCTGGAAAAGGGCGGGCTGACAACTTTTGTGGGCTATGACCTCATTGATGCGGAGTCCACGGTCATCGGGATTGTTCGGGATGGGGTTGCAGTCCCCGTTGCCCACCCTGGTGATTTGGTGGAGATAGTGCTGAATCGTTCACCCTTTTACGCTGAGGCAGGCGGTCAGTTGGGTGATCATGGCTCCCTCGTTTCTGCGGGCTGCACGATCGAGGTCTACGACGTTCAAACTCCGGTGCCAGGTTTATTCATCCATCGTGCTCGGGTTGTCGATGGAGAGATCACTGCGGGCCAGAGCGTGATGGCTCGAGTCGACACAGCGCGCCGCAAAGCAATTTCTCGGGCGCATACCGCAACGCACATGATCCACCGCGCATTCCGTGAACAACTGGGCGAAACCGCGACCCAAATGGGATCTGAAAATGCACCAGGCCGTTTGCGTTTTGATTTTCCGAGCCCTGAGCCTGTGAGCCAGAGGGTTCTGCAAGATGTTGAGCAACGGGTCAATTCGGTGCTCATTGAGGACCTTGATGTCTCAGCGCACCTGATGTCTCAGGAACAGGCCAAAGCGATGGGTGCAATGGCGCTGTTCGGTGAAAAGTACGGCTCCGAAGTTCGTGTCGTGTCTGTCGGTGACTGGGCTCATGAGTTGTGCGGAGGCACCCATGCCCAGCGTTCCGGCCAGCTAGGTGTGGTCACGTTCCTGTCTGAGGGCTCGATCGGTGCAGGGGTGCGTCGAGTTGAGGCCCTTGTTGGCGTTGATGCGTATGACTTTTTAGCCCGTGAACATATTTTGGTGTCTCGACTCACTGAGTTGCTCAAAGTGCCCTCTGATCAATTGATGGATCGGGTGGAACGAACTTTGGTTTCGTTGAAAGATGCTGAGCGCGACATGGCGAAAGTTCGTAGTGCACAACTCACTGCGAGCATGGATGGAATCCTGGGCGAGGGCCGAGACGTCAACGGCATTCGAGTGTGGACCTTCACAGCGCCAGCTGGCACGTCCGGATCGGATTTGCGCGAGTTGGTCACCCGGGCGAAAGCGAAGATCAAGCCCGATATACCCAGCGTCCTCGCGGGTGTTTCAGACGTTGACGGCAAAGTTGCGGCCATCTCAGCTGCCAACGATTCAGCAATTGCTCTAGGTGCCACTGCCAATATGGTGATGAAGGCAATGCTTGAGCCTCTGGGTGGTCGCGGTGGAGGAAAGGATGACATGGCCCAAGGTGGTGGCACTGATGTCAGCAAAATGGACGACGCGCTGTCTGCGGTCCTGACCCGGATGGGCAACCTTCCCGTATCGTGAATCAAGTGGTGATTCCCGGAGTTCGACTCGCCGTTGATGTGGGATCTGTGCGCATTGGGCTTGCCCGTAGTGACCCCCACGGAATTCTTGCCACCCCATTAGAGGCTGTGCTTGCTGGTGATGGAGCGGTGGCCCGCGTTGCGGACATTGCGCGAGAATTGGATGCGGTAGAGATCGTCGTGGGGCTTCCTATCGGACTCAATGGTGTCGAGGGCCAGGCTGCCAATACCGCTCGAGACTGGGCGCACAACCTGGCTCAATGCACCGAAATTCCGGTTGTCTTCGTCGACGAGCGACTCAGTACGGTTCAGGCACAAAGGGGTCTGCGGGAAGCCGGACGGTCAATCAAGACTTCTCGAGCAGTTATCGATAGCGCTTCAGCCGTTGTCCTGTTGCAGTCGTATGTTGATGGTCAAAAGAGAGGAAGCGAACAATGAGTCAGTTGGACGCTTTTTTCACGAGCGAAGAAGTACAACCCTCGCGAAACAAGAACAGCATCCTCCGACGGGTGGTTGGCGTCGTCGTTGTACTTCTTTTTGTGGCCTTTGGCTTCTTGGTGTTTCGTGCCGTGACGGCAGATTCAGGCCCCACGGATTACGAGGGCGGCGGGACTGGCTCCGTCGTGGTCATTGTCGAGTCGGGAGACAGCCTGACCGCAATAGGACAAAGGCTTGTCGATGCGGGTGTAGTGCTCACTGCAGGTGCCTTTATTGAAGCTGCCGAAATGGATGAGCGGGCTGCGCGAATAGGACCAGGCAGTTATGAACTGCGTGAGGAAATGAGCGGCGCGTTGGCTCTCGAACTGATGCTCGATCCAGCATCGCGGGCCAATTCGCGCATGGTGCTGCCCGAGGGTCTGCGACTAGATCAGACGGTCGACATCTTGACGGAATCATCGGGTTTGCCGCGTGCGGACTTTGATCAGGTTCTGCAGGCTCCGCAAGAGTTAGGACTTCCGCGGTGGGCAGAGGAGCGCCCAGAGGGATTCATGTTCCCTGCCACCTATGAACTCACGGGTGCTGAAACGGCCGAGGGGCTGCTAGCAGCCCTCGTGAATCGTTTTGGCGTGTCTTCGGTAAATCTGGACCTGGAGACCAGAGCAGATGCTGCAGGCCGGTCACCGTATGACGTCTTGATCGTGGCATCACTCGTTGAGGCCGAAGTCGCCCCCGAAGATTTCGCAAAGGCCGCTGCAGTGGTCTACAACCGGCTTGAACGAGATATGCCCCTGCAGTTTGATTCCACTGTTTCCTACGCGCTAGGTATCAATGAACTTCAGTTAACTGCAGAACAGATCGAAACTGACTCGCTCTACAACACATATGCCAACAAGGGTTTGCCCCCAACTCCGATTAATTCACCCGGCGATGCCGCGATTGAGGCAGCCTTAAATCCTGCGAAGAGCGAGTGGCTTTACTTTGTCGCAGTGGGTCCAAATTCAACTGAAACGAAGTTTGCAAAAACCTACGAGCGTTTCCTGAAACTGAAGCAGCAGTTCAGGGACAACCTGCAGCAGGGATCATGATGAACTCGCATGCTGCTGTTGTGGGTTCCCCTATCGCCCATTCTTTGTCGCCGGTGCTGCACAGGGCTGCGTATCTGGCATTAGGGCTGGACTGGACCTACGAAGCGATCGAGCAGACCGTTGATACCTTTCCAGCCTTTTTCGCAGGACTGGACTCGTCCTGGCGGGGACTCTCGGTGACTATGCCGTTAAAAGAGGTTGCATTGGCGAACGCCGATGAAGCCAGTGATCTGGCCACCAAAGTTGGGGCAGCCAACACGCTCATTCACGCCAATGGGCGCTGGCGTGCCGACAACACCGATGTACTGGGAATGTGCAATTCCCTTCGCGCCATCGGGGTAAACTCCTTTGCGAAAGCAACAATTCTGGGCGGAGGAGCCACCGCCCGCAGTGCATTTGCCGCACTCGCTGAACTAGGTGTTGATTCTGTGACCGTCTGCGTCCGACGACCCATTGCGGGGGAGGAATTTGTTCGGTGGGCCAGTCAGTGGAGCGTCCGAGTCGAGGTGGCCTCCCTAGAGCCAGTGAGTGCTCTAGCCGACGTTGAAGTGTTGATCGCCACGGTGCCCTTTCCTGCTGCAGATTCGTGGGCCGAGGTGGCAGGGGAGGGTGCCCTCTTGGATGTTTCGTATCACCCATGGCCGACTGTGTTATCGGAGGCGTGGCGCGGGCCGGTAGCAAGTGGCCGCGATCTCCTGCTCTGGCAAGCAGTTGAGCAGGTGCAACTCATGACCGGGATGGCAGCACCCGTTGAGGTAATGGCAGCAGCTTTGAATTCCGCGTAATGCGCTCATGAATAATCCACACTCAGCAAATGAGTTGAACCTTTTGGCGAGGGGTCGACCTAGCGTTCGACTATGACTGAGTCGGCGCTAGCGATGAGCCCAATGTCAGCCTTGATGTTTCTCTTTTGGTTCTGGTTCGTTCTCACTGGTGTCCTTCTTGCGGCAATCGATGTGCGTATCCATCGGCTGCCAAACGTTCTCGTGGGGCTCACCTTCGTTGTTGGTTCTCTCTTGCTCCTCTTTCACGGACTGTTACACCACTCGCTCTCCCAATTCACTTCTGCCGTACTTGGAGCTTTCACTTTGGTACTGGCGTACGGCGTTCTTCATCTTCTCGGTGGCATTGGTATGGGAGATGTCAAATATGCGGGGGTGGTGGGCCTGTATTTGGGATCACTTTCCTGGAGTGCCCTGTGGTGGGGAACGCTTGTGGCATTTTTGCTGGCGGCGTCAGCGTCGTTCTGGCCGGTATCGACCGGCCAAAAGCGGAGCGATCGAGCTATGGCGTTCGGGCCAGCAATGGTGATAGGCGCTTTGGCCGGTGCGCTGATCAGCAGCAGAGACGGATAGCACCTTCTGCGAGCGCCCGTCGCTGTCAGGGCGCCTTCATGAAAGGATGGAGTCATGGTGCGTTGGCTGACAGCAGGAGAGTCCCATGGTCCGGCACTCGTTGCCATAGTTGAGGGACTGCCTGCGGGGATTGAAGTGAACAGCGCAGATATCGGCGATGACCTTGCCCGCCGCAGACTCGGAGTCGGTCGCGGTGCCCGCATGAAATTTGAGCGCGATGAGGTATCCATCGTCGGTGGCATTCGCCACGGAGTGAGCATGGGTGGTCCCATCGCCATAGAGGTAGCCAATACTGAATGGCCTAAGTGGGATGTGGTCATGGCCCCAGATCCTGTGAGTGCCGAGCAGTTGGAGGGGTTGGCGCGAAACGCGCCCCTGACCAGACCACGGCCCGGTCATGCAGATCTTGTCGGCATGCAGAAGTACGGGTTTGATGATGCCCGCCCGATTCTGGAGCGCGCCAGTGCCCGCGAAACGGCAGCAAGGGTTGCCTTGGGAGCTATTGCTAAGGCCTATCTGAAGCAAGTGTGTGGGGCATCGGTGCTCAGCCACATCGTGCAAATCGGTACAGCCACATCCGACTCCCAGATTCTTCCTCTGCCAACTGATGCAGCCTCAGTCGATGAGAGCCCGGTCCGGTGCTTTGATGAAAATGCCGCCAAGGCCATGGAGTCCGAAGTAAGCGCGGCGCAAAAAGAAGGCGACACGCTGGGCGGGGTTATCGAGGTACTCGTTTACGGGCTACCCCCTGGCCTTGGCTCGCACGTGCATTGGGATCGTCGCCTCGATGCGCGTCTCGCTGCAGCACTCATGGGGATTCAAGCGATCAAGGGCGTTGAGGTAGGCGACGGTTTCGATCTGGCTGCCGCACGTGGTTCGGCAGCCCATGATGAAATCGTGATTGGTGAAGATGGCCTTGAGCGAGCATCCGGGCGATCAGGTGGCACCGAAGGTGGAATGAGCACCGGCGAGGTGTTGCGTGTTCGGGCAGCCATGAAGCCGATCTCAACTGTGCCCCGGGCGCTGCGAACGGTAGATGTCAGCACCGGTGAGGCCGCATCGGCTATCAACCAACGATCTGACGTGTGCGCAGTCCCAGCCGCCGGAGTGGTGGCTGAGGCGATGGTGGCACTAGTCCTCGCGGATGCGATGCAAGAGAAGTTCGGTGGCGACAGCGTTGCAGAGACTTCGCGAAATGTTGACGGGTATCTCAGCAATCTGTCGATTCGCTGATGGCACCCCGAGCGATATTTGTCGGCGCCCCTGGGTCTGGCAAATCGACGGTAGGCAGACGTGTTGCAGAACGACTCAATGTGCCTTTTCTTGACACGGATCAAGCGATTGAAGCCCGTGCAGGCATGAGCGTCGCAGACATTTTCATCAATCAAGGCGAACCCGAATTCCGGGCACTCGAAGAATCCGTGGTGGCTGAGGCAATAGCCACGTCCACCGGCATTGTGTCTCTTGGTGGTGGTGCATTGCTCTCCGATGCAACGAGAAACCTTGTTCGAGACTGCACCGTGATTTGGCTGCAGGTGACCGCGGGAGATGCAGCCAGTCGGGTGGGAATGACAGGGTCACGTCCGCTGCTACTCGGAAACGTTCGAGGAACCATGATGAAGCTCCTAGAAGAGCGCACACCTCTGTATGAAGAGGTAGCGGACCTAGTAGTTGACACCTCAGGACGTCCAGTCCGCGCAATTGCGGACGACGTCACTTCCTGGTTGGAGAATGCAGCATGACTGAAAGGTTCGTCGTTCCTGTTCATGCCGAACGCACGTACGAGGTAATTATCGGTCGGGGTTTATTGGGTGATTTGGCGGAGCGGCTCGAGGGATCTCAACGAGTTGCCGTTATCCACCCAGGTGCCTTGCGCGCATCCGCCGATGCAATTCAATCCGATCTCGTCGATTCAGGTTTCGAAGTGATTCTTCTTGAAATCCCCGAAGCTGAAGACGCGAAGACCTCAGACGTTGCGGCGTTCTGCTGGAATGCACTGGGCGCTTCTGGATTCACCCGATCGGACTCCATTGTCGGTATGGGCGGTGGAGCAACGACCGATCTCGCTGGATTTGTTGCTGCTACATGGTTGCGAGGTGTGCGGCTTATTCACATACCGACAACCGTTCTCGGAATGGTCGATGCAGCGGTGGGCGGAAAGACCGGGATCAACACCGAGGCGGGCAAGAATCTGGTGGGAGCCTTCTACAGTCCATGGGCTGTTTTATGCGACGTAACTGCTCTAGAAACGCTGCCAGAAAACGATCTTCGCGCTGGGTTAGCCGAAGTGGTGAAAGTTGGGCTCACGAGTGATGCATCGATCTTGGTTGACATCATTGAACGAACAGAAGAATGCCTGAACACTCAGGGCGATCTGCTTCCGGATTTGATTCGAAGAGCTGTTCAGGTGAAAGCCGACGTAGTGTCTGAGGATTTTCTTGAGACCGGCGGGAAAGACGGGCGGATCGGGCGGGAGGTTCTGAATTACGGTCACACATTTGGTCATGCGGTTGAACGTTTGGAGAACTATCGCTGGCGCCATGGGGCCGCGGTGAGTGTTGGCCTGATGTACGTCGCAGAGTTAGCCCGTCTCGGTGGCCGTCTCGATGAGGATGGTTACCAGATGCATGTGAAAGCTCTGGGTGCCCTTGGTTTGCCTGTGACGTACCCCGCTGGTCGATGGGACCAGTTGTACTCGGCGATGCAGGTGGATAAAAAGGCACGCGGCTCGCTGTTGCGATTTGTGGTCCTAGACGGATTGGGAGCGCCGGCAATGTGGGAGGGTCCAGATCCGACCCTGTTGGTTGCCGCATATGCGGACATCAGCGCGTAGTGTTTGCACCTATGACTGACGTGTGGGTTCTGAACGGGCCTAATTTGAACAGGCTAGGAACTCGGGAGCCTGACGTATACGGCAACTTGTCCTACCAAGATTTGGTGGCCAAGATTCAAGAGTGGGCTCAAGGTGTAGGTGTCAGTGCCGATGTGAGGCAAACAAACGACGAAGCCGAGCTCATCGGCTGGTTACATGAAGCTGCTGACCTATCGGTTCCGGTCATCATGAATCCGGCAGCCTTCACGCATTACTCCTACGCGATTAGGGACGCCTGTGCCATGCTCACGGCCCCCCTGATCGAGGTGCACCTGAGCAATCCCGTTGCTCGAGAGGAATTCCGGCACACCTCGGTGGTTTCCGGGGTGGCCACCGGAACGATCTCGGGCTTCGGTGCGAACAGCTATGAACTTGCTTTACGCGCTTTGGTCGGATTGCTGCCTTAGCCCAGTGAACGTTGAGGGTGCATCACGTCGAAATCGATTGCTTGAGTATTTGAATCTCACGACGGGCCAAGGCGTCATCATTTGTGAACCTGCGCAGGTGCGCTATCTCACGGGCTTTACGGGTAGTCATGCAACGCTATGCGGGTCTGTTGCGGGGTGGTCTCTCGTCACAGATGCCCGCTACGAAACGCAGGCAGCCACCGAATGCCCTGATATCCCAATCATGATGGACCGGAAGTCCTTCAACAGGTGCGCCCAAAATCTCGTCGTTGAGGGCGTGAATGAGCTGTGGGTGGAGGAGAGTCTCGCCGCGGTCAACTATGTACATGCTGTCGAATTGTTTGACACCGTCACAGTGAATTCCCAGGCACTCTCCAGCCTCCGATCCATCAAATCCCCGATGGAGTTACAAGCAATGCAAGCGGCAGCGAGCATTACTGTTGCAGCGCTCTTAGGAACCGTGGAATGCATTGAACTCGGCATGAGCGAACGTGAGATCGCAGTAGCCCTCGAGACGAGATTTTTTGCTGAGGGCGCCGACGGTCTGGCTTTCGAGACGATCGTGGCTGCGGGCGCTCATTCGGCCATCCCGCACCACAGGCCCTCGGATTACCAGCTGTCCAAGGGCGATCTCCTGGTGATTGATTGCGGGGCAAGCTTCGCCGGATATCGGGCCGACATGACCCGGACATTTGTGGCCGGGGCCGAGCCAACCGGATGGCAAAGGGAGATTCACGAGGTAGTCCTCAGCGCACACGGCGTCGGTATTGAGTCGCTTTCCCCCGGCCGCGGAGCTGCCGAGATCGACCAACTGGTCCGTTCGCGAGTGAATGCGGGAGGGTACGGCCTCGAATTCGCTCATGGCACCGGACATGGCGTCGGTCTGGAAATTCATGAGTGGCCGCTTTTGGTTCCGGGCGCCGCGGGTACCATCAGGGCCGGCATGGCGTTGACTATCGAGCCAGGGGTGTATCTGGTGGGTAGCGGCGGTGTGCGGGTTGAAGACACCGTGGTGGTCACAGAAGGGCTTCCACGAATCCTGACCGAATCGGACCGCGCACTTGCGCGGGTCGGCTGAACTGCGAGCGAAAGAGAACCCGGTGGCGACCTCGAACGACCTAAAAAACGGCATGGTGCTGAAGATCGACGGCAATCTATGGGCCGTCGTTGAGTTTCAGCACGTCAAGCCAGGCAAGGGCGGGGCGTTCGTGCGCACCAAGCTCAAGAATGTTTTGACTGGGAAAGTTGTAGATCGCACCTTCAATGCTGGGGTCAAGGTTGAGACTGCGACAGTTGACCGCCGTGACATGCAGTACCTCTACCGAGATGGCGAAGACTGGGTTTTCATGGACACCGTTTCCTATGATCAAATACCCGTTCCAAACACCGTGGTTGGCGACAGCGCCAAATTTCTACTGGAGAATCAAGTTGCAAACATTTCGATGAATGAGGGCGTTCCCATCATCGTTGAATTGCCTGCTTCAGTTGAACTGATGATCACCTACACCGAACCTGGCCTCCAAGGGGATCGGTCCACGGGCGGCACCAAGCCAGCCACTTTGGAAACAGGCGCCGAGATTGCAGTTCCACTCTTTATTGAGTCTGATACCAAGGTCAAGGTGGACACCCGCGACGGTTCCTACCTCGGCCGAGTGAACGATTAGGCGTGTCTGCTCGAGGAAAGGCACGCAAGCGGGCACTCGACGTACTCTTCGAGGCCGATGCAAAAGCTGTTCCTGTCAAACAGGTTCTAGCCGAGCACCAACGGCGCCGGGAGTCCGAGAGTGAACCTTCCCTGAATGACTACACGATCTTTCTCGTCGACGGCGTGGTCGAACACCAAAGCGAGATCGACGCCTTGATCTCCGCTCATGCGACCGGATGGGATTTGGCCCGGATGCCTGGCGTAGATCGGGCAATCCTGCGAATTGCCGTGTTCGAAGTGACTCAAAGCACCGACGTACCCAATGCTGTAGCGATTTCTGAGGCAATTCGCATGGCCGAAGAATTGTCCACCGAGCAGTCTGCGGGCTTCATTAATGGCGTGCTGGGTGCTGTGGCCGTAGCTGCTGCTCCCTGAGCTAGTACTTCACTGTGCCCCGGGTGGGATTTGAACCCACACTGGACGGTGTTTGAGACCGCTTCCTCTGCCGGTTGGGATACCGGGGCGCAGAGACAAGGGTAGTGGCCATCGGTCTCAGGGTCTTCCATGGCTGACGAGATCCCCCTCTAGGGTGTGAGCATGGTTGAGCGGACATCAGAACAACCTCTACGCCTGGTCGTTGCTGAAGATGAATCGATCATCCGGATGGATCTGGTCGAGATGCTTCAGGAGCAGGGTCATGTGGTGGTGGCGGCTGTGGGGGATGGCCAGGCGGCTGTTGACGCCGTAGCGTCGCTGCATCCTGATGTGGTTCTCCTGGACGTGGCCATGCCTGTGCGGGATGGACTGTCTGCTGCTGAAGAGATCAGCCGTGAGGGCTGGGCTCCCGTTGTGATGGTGACGGCCTTTAGCCAGTCGGAGACAGTCAAGCGTGCGGCGGAAGCTGGCGCCTTTGGTTACTTGGTGAAGCCTTTTGGACCTGCTGACCTGACCCCTGCGATTGCCGTGGCCAGAGCCCGATGGCAGCAAGCGCGCGACCTGGCTGCCGACCTCGCCGGCGCAACCGAAAGGGCAAATGCCCGGGAACGGGTGGAGCGGGCCAAGGTTCTGGTGCAGGAATCGGCCGGTATAGGAGAGCCTGAGGCCTTTGCTTGGCTCCGGAGCCAGGCGATGGATCGCCGGCTCACCTTGGCCGAGGTGGCCGCCGAAGTGTGCGAGGGACGGGTCCAACCCCCTCGCTAGGGGTAGTCAAGGTACCCAATTCAGGTCACAAACCGGTTACGAACTGCCATCGGATCGGGGTCAGGTTACCCGCGCGTAACACCCAAGGGCCTAGGCTCCTGCTATCGCGACGGCGATCGGCCGTTGTTCCGTTTTCCAAGGAGAATGCATGAAGCGCACTATGGTCATGAAGACCGTGGCTGTGCTCGGTGTCGCATCCCTCGCCCTTGCTGCTTGCAGCAGTGGTGAAGAGACAGCCACCGAGTCAGCAACCGCGGCAGAGTCGGCAGCAGAGACTGCTGTCGAAGAAGCAGAAACAGCAGTGGAAACCGCAGAGGAAGCAGCTGCTGCAGAGTGCCAGAACCCCAGTGCTCTGGTGGTCGGCTCGCTTCTTCCCGCAACCGGCAACCTCGCCTTCCTCGGCCCACCGGAGTTCGCTGGTGTTGAGAAGGCAGTTGCTGAGATCGACGCCGCTGGCGGAGTTCTCGGTGCACCCGTCACATACATCGAGGGTGACTCTGGCGATACCTCAACTGATATCGCATCGCAGACCTCAGATTCACACATTGCTCAGGGTGTCCAGGCCATCATCGGCGCTGCCTCCTCAGGTGTGACTCTGACCGTCATCGACAAGATCACCTCAAACGGTGTTGTGATGATCTCGCCAGCTAACACTGCACCAAACTTGACGACCTACCCGGACAACGACCTCTACTGGCGCGTTGCTCCCTCGGACGTCCTTCAGGGAGCAGTTATCGCAGCTTCAGCCATCGACGCAGGCATTGAGACGATGGGCGTTATTGCCCGTCAAGATGCTTACGGTGAAGGCCTTGCAGCAGCAACAGCCAAGGACTTCGCGGCTGCAGGTGGCACCGTGACCTCTGAAATCCTCTACGACGGCGAAGCCGCTTCGTTCGAGGCTGAGGTCGCTGAAATCAAGGCAGGTGGCCCACAGGCTGTGGCAGTCATCGGCTTCGAGGAGACCACCAAGCTGCTCCAGGAAATGATCAAGCAGGGTGTTGGTCCCAAGGACCTGCAGGTGTACCTCGTGGACGGCAACATCTCCACGACCGCCTATGCAGATTTCCCGAAGGGCACCATGAAGGGCGTTGTCGCGACCGTTCCGACGGGCGAGGCCGACCTCACTGCATTCAATGAGAGCCTGCTCGAGGTTGATCCGGCACTGACGGACTACGCCTACGGCGCTCAGGCCTACGACGCCACCATCCTGCTCGCACTTGCTGCGACCAAGGCTGGTTGCGCTGATGGCACCGCAATTGCAGCAGAGCTCGCGAACGTTGCGGGCAACGGTGGCGAGGCTTGCACGACCTACGCCGACTGCGTCGCATTGCTCGCCGCTGGCACCGATATTGACTTCAACGGTGTAACCGGTGCGCTGGACTTCAACCAGTACGGCGACCCGGCAACGGCAACGATCCAGATCAACGAGTTCTCCTCCAACACGGAGTTCGCTGAGATCGGTCGCGTTACCGCAGAGGTACCCCTGCCGTAAGGCAAGCACCTTCACGCAGAGGTCCCGTCTCCCTCAGGGGAGGCGGGACCTCTGTTTTTTGTGGTCGACGGGTCTTGCAAGGGCTGGTGTAGGGGCCAGTGAAATGGCAGGGAACTGATCAGGCGCGGGCGAGGGTGCCGAGGTAGAGCTCAACAACCTTGGGATCGTTGGCCAACGAGGCCCCGGTACCCGTATAGGCGTTTCGGCCCTGGTCGAGCACGTAGCCGCGATCCACGATTTGAAGGCAACGCCGGGCGTTCTGTTCCACGATGATCACCGTGACGCCAGTCTCGTTGATGCCCTTCACCCGCACAAAGACTTCATCTTGGAGTGCGGGGGACAGACCTGCGCTTGGCTCATCCAGAAGCAGCACACTGGGCTCCATCATGAGGGCGCGACCCATGGCGACCATTTGACGCTCGCCGCCGGAGAGTGAGCCTGCTCGCTGTTTACGTCGTTCTCCAAGGGTGGGGAACAGCCCTGCGACCTTGTCAAAACGCTC
>CAIXFB010000373.1 GCA_903918595.1 uncultured Actinomycetes bacterium | reverse complement strand
AGGTGTCATGATCACGATCGCTGAGTTCACCGACGTTGCTTACGAGGTGACCGACGGCGTCGCCGTGATCACCATCAATCGACCCGATCGGTACAACGCGCTGCGTGGGCGTACCGTCGATGAGTTGATTTACGCCTTCCGGTACGCCTGGATCGACAAAACAGTGGGCGCAATCGTGCTGACCGGTGCTGGTGAAAAAGCGTTCTGCAGTGGCGGCGACCAAAAGGAACGGGCCACCACCGGCGGTTACGGCGAGACCGAGATGGGCATGTTCGAGATTGAGCGATTGCACCGACTCATCCGCGAGGTACCCAAGCCGGTCATCGCTGCAGTGAATGGTTTCGCGATCGGCGGCGGACACGTCTTACATGTGCTGTGCGATGTATCCCTGGCCTCCAACACTGCGCGCTTCGGCCAGGTCGGTCCCCGCGTCGGCAGCTTCGATGCAGGCTTCGGCACCGCGTACCTCGCTCGCGTCGTCGGCGAGAAGCGAGCCCGCGAAATCTGGTTCTTCTGCGATCAGTACGACGCCGACACCGCCGAGCGCTGGGGATTGGTGAACCGCGTAGTTGCGCCCGATGAGTTGTTGCCCTTGGCAATCGAGTGGGGTCGCAAGGCGTGCGCGCTTTCTCCAACAGCGCTCAAGACTCTCAAGCATTCCTTCAACGCAGACACCGATCACATCGTCGGCATTCAATCTCTCGCCTTCGACGTCTTGGATCTGTTTGTGACAACGGATGAAGCCAAGGAAGGCGGGGCCGCCTTCAATGAAAAGCGTCCGCCAGACTTTTCTCCGTACCGCGCGTAAGTTTTTGGTGTTTTTTCAGGCACCCAACGTCTTTGCAACGAGCGCCCCGCTCGTGCCGCCCACCCCACCACCGGGCCACGTACTGGCACCACACAGGTACAAGCCTTTGATAGGCGCGCGATGACGACCCCAACCGGGCACAGGGCGCAGGAAGAAGAACTGCGCAGGATGGTGACTGCCACCGAGTGAGTCACCACCGATCAGGTTCGCGTTGTAGCGCTGTAGATCTGCTGGTGAAAGTACTGCGCGGCCAAGGATCTTGGCGCGGATACCTGGGGCGTACTCGTCGATGATGTCAACGACACGATCCGCGTACTCCTCTGCAGCCTCATCCCAGCTACGACCGTCGGCGATCTGCAGCGGGAGCACCCGCACCTGAACCCAGAGAACGTGCTTGCCCTCCGGCGCACGTGATGGATCACTCACCGTGGGCTGACCTACTACAAGCGTTGGGCGCTCCGGCAGCAGCCCTGCTGCTGCATCTGTGTATGCGCGGGCCATGTCATCGAGGTAGGGACCGATGTGCACATAGTTGAAGGTGCGCGCCTCCTTCGCCGTCCAGTCCGGGAGTGAGTCGAGTGCAAGGTGCACCATCATCGTGGCAAGACCGGGGCGGAAGGTGTTCGCGCGCTGCACCTCGGGGCGGGCCGACTCCTCCGCGGGCAACATGGCCGGCATGAGCCGGGGGTTCACGTTCGAGATGACCGAGTCCGAACGGACCTCATCTCGGGT
>CAIXFB010000372.1 GCA_903918595.1 uncultured Actinomycetes bacterium | reverse complement strand
GAAGGGGTGGCCGCGGCAGTCGGCTTTGCGGCAGCAGTCGGTGCAGCACTAGATCCTGAACGCGCACGGATGATCTCGAGGTACTGGTCCACTCCACGCGGCAAATCGGTCAGCGTGCCATCTCCAGTCACGGCAACAAAGGTGTCGCATACCCGCTCGAGGAAGTAGCGGTCGTGCGAGATGACCAGCAGCGTGCCAGCAAAACCATCGAGCAGATCTTCGAGCGCGGTCAGCGTCTCAGTATCGAAATCGTTGGTTGGTTCATCGAGCACCAGAACGTTCGGCCCACCCATCAGTAGCCGTGTGAGTTGGAGACGTCGTCGTTCTCCGCCGGAAAGATCACCAACGGGCGTCCACTGCGCATCGTTACCAAAGCCAAGACGCTCACATAGTTGCGATGCGGTGAGTTCGCGACCCTTGCCGAGCTCAACTCGTTGCGCAACGTGCTCCACCGCTTCAAGGACTCGCCACTTGGGGTTGAGTTCTTCTAATTGCTGAGACAAGTGCGCGGGCTTGACCGTTACGCCAGTAACAATTTTTCCCATGCTCGGCGGCATCTGACCCAGCAGCACTTTTATTAAGGACGTTTTGCCCGCACCATTCGGTCCAAGAATTCCGACGCGATCACCCGGACCGATGCTCCAGGTGAACCGATCGATCAACACGCGGCCGCTTTCTGCATCACCTACGCGAACCTGAGCATCCTGCGCATCGATCACGGATTTACCGAGGCGAGCATTAGCAAAGCTCAGCAACTCCACGGCGTTACGCGCGGGCGGCTCGGCTTCGATCAACTCATTGGCTGCATCGATACGAAACTTCGGTTTTGAGGTGCGCGCCGGCGGTCCACGACGCAACCACGCGAGTTCCTTACGAATCAGATTGTTGCGCTTGTGTTGTTCGGTTGCGCTCTGCCGTTGGCGCTCGGCTTTGGCGAGGACAAAGGCGGAATACCCGCCCTCATACTCCTCGACGCTGCCGTCAACGACCTCCCACATTTGCTCACACACCTCATCAAGGAACCAGCGATCGTGCGTGACGATGATCATCGAAAGGCGCTGCCGGTTCTTCAGATGCTCAGCAAGCCATCGGACGATCTCCACATCTAGGTGGTTGGTCGGCTCATCGAGCAGCAGCACGTCAACGTCGCTCACAAGCAGGCGCGCAAGGTCGACGCGTCGTCGTTCTCCGCCGGAAAGTTGACCAACGAGGCGACTGGTCACCGCCTCGTCATGACCGCCGAGCAGCGCGTCCATCGCCTCGCGCACCCTCGGGTCCGTGATCCATTCGTGCGAGGCACTCTGGCCCACTACTGCTTCTAGGACCGTGGAGTCATCCGGCAGGTCATCAAATTGCTTGAGGTAACCAATCGTCGTGCCACCGGCAACACTGACTCGACCGGCATTAGGGATCTCCACACCGCCCAAGATCCGCAGCAGCGTGCTTTTGCCAGCTCCGTTGCGGCCCACCACACCAATGCGATCGCCTTCGCCGATGCCAAGGCTCACTTGATCCAAAACAGGGTCATCCCCGTACGACTGGGTGATTGTTTCAATGTTGATCAGGTTGCGGGAATTTGGTTGAACCACGTGCTGATTGTGCCGTCTTGCACTAACCTCCCCGTCGTGGCCCGGTTTCTCGGTCTCAGGGGGACGACCAACACGTTGCAAGAGCGCGTCCCAGAACTGGCTGCGGACGCTTCTCCCGTTGTTCCATCTCTAGGCAATGGCATCTCCATTCCGATGGATGAAGTTGAGATTCAGCGGTTACTCGAGTTCCTTCGCGACGACAACCCGCCCGCACCGTGCAATGAATCACTCGTCGATTGGTCGGGTATTCGCACCCGCATCACGATGTTGCCATGGGCTCCGACTGAATTGGCCGGCACCAGCAGCACTGATCTTCCCATTCCTGATGACGGTTATCGCTCGGAAGACGTGGAGTACGCGGCGTTGGCCCGCGCGATTTCCACTGCAACAGGAACTTTCCGCATCATTGAAGTTGGTGCAGGTTGGGCACCGTGGGTAGTGGCCGGTGTGCGCCTTGCCAAGAAACGTGGCCTTCAAGCATTCGGCATTGCCGTTGAGGCCGATGCCACAAAGTGCTCAT
>CAIXFB010000371.1 GCA_903918595.1 uncultured Actinomycetes bacterium | reverse complement strand
CGCGCTCAGATTTACCGACAACCCCTCAGTGGTTCCAATAAACAAGCAGTTTAATCCCGACGCAGCCAAACAGTATGAGCCTCTACCCCCGGGCGCTGTCCAAGAACTTGCTCAGGAACAGGTTGCACAACCAAGTGAATCAGCGCCAAACAGGGAAGCTGAGCTTGCTGCACTGCGTGCAAAGATTGCTGCCGCTCAGGCCGCCAACCCTGTGCAAGACACTCGCGATTACTCCGAGGAAGACACCCGAAAACTCATCATCGAACAATTGCTTCGTGAGGCGGGTTGGTCGCTCATGCAGGGGCGTGATCGCGGGTTTGAAGTTTCGGGCATGCCGAACGAGTCGGGGGTCGGTCATGTGGACTATGTGCTGTGGGGGTCAGACGACGTACCCCTAGCAGTGGTCGAGACGGAGAAAACCAACGTTGACCCGAATCTCGGACAAGAACAAGCAGGTTTGTATGCCGACTGCATTGAGAAAATGTTTGGACGTAGGCCCGTCATGTTCTACACCGACGGTTACCGCATATGGCTATGGGATGACGGTTCCGGGCACCCTCCTCGGGGGGTGCAAGGCTTCTTCACTCGCGATGAACTAGAACTTATGGTGGCTCGTCGGGACACACGGCTGCCACTACAAGACGTTGCAATAAGTAGCGACATCGTGGATCGCCACTACCAGCATCGAGGGATCAGGGCTATCGATTCGGCTTTCACTGCACACCAGCGTGAAGCACTCCTCGTGATGTCAACAGGCTCTGGAAAGACACGAACGGTGATCGCGTTGGTTGACCAACTGATGCGAGCTGGCTGGGTTAACCGAGTTCTCATTCTCGCGGACCGGGCGCAAATCGTGAACCAGATCGACAAGGCTTTCCACACTCATCTACCGAACGTTGAGTCTGTCAATCTCACAACCGTCGATTTTGCAACCGACTGGGATTCGGGTAGTCAAGTGTATGTCTCGAACTATCAGACCATGATGAGTCTCATCAACGGGCAGGAGTGGATCGGAGAACGCATCTTCGGTCCCGGCTACTTTGATTTGGTGATCATCGATGAGGCGTACAGGTCGGTGTATCAAAAGTATCGCGCGATCTTCTATTGGTTTGACTCCTTGCTTGTGGGTCTCACCGCGACACCGGAAGATGAGGTCGACCTCAATACCTACGCCTTGTTCAACCTTGAAGTTGGAGTACCCACAGACGCCTACACATTTGATGAAGCCGTGGCTGAGGGCTACCTTGTTCCGCCCGTGGCCGTGCCCGTTCCGCTAAATTTTGTTCGCGATGGCATGAGATTCGACGATCTCAGTGAGCATGAGAAGGACCAATGGGACACCGCTGAATGGAGTGAAACCCAAGAGGTTCCAGACTCCGAATTCGTGGAGGAGCACTATGAGTTGCTCTTTGATGATGACTCGGTCGACACCGCCCTAGCAGCACTTGTGACACACGGTCACAAGGTTGAGGGTGGTGATCGGCTCGGCAAGACGATCATCTTCGCCAAGGATCAAGAGCACGCTGATTTCATTCGTGAACGCTTCAACATCAACTACCCCGAGTATGCGGGGCAGTTCGCAAGAGTGATCACACCCAACGTTACCTATGCGCAGTCACTCATTGATGACTTCTCCGTGCCCGACAAACCACCGCACATCGCAATTTCAGTGGGCCTGCTTGATTCAGGTATCGACGTTGCCGAGGTTTGCAATCTCGTGTTCTTCAAGCTGGTGCGGTCAAAGTCGAAGTTCTGGCAGATGATCGGTCGTGGCAATCGTCTGCGTCCCGACCTCTACGGACCCGATCAAGACAAGCAAGACTTTTACATCTTTGACTTCTGTCAGAATCTTGATTTCTTCAACCAAAATATGAATCGATCAGATGGCTCCTTGCAAAAATCCTTGACGGCAAAATTATTTGAAGCGCGGATTGACCTTTTAGCGGCCTTGGGTGCTCGAGTTAACTACGCGTGGCCAGGAGGCGTCGAACCTGGATTCGGAGATATGAGCGATGACGGCCTTCGGGTCGACCTAGCATCGAATTTGCGCGAGGTGGTCGCTGGCATGAGCATGGACAACCTCATGGTTCGTTCGGCGCGCGAATGGGTGGAGCAATACTCGCAGTGGGAACCGTGGCAGAAGGTGACACCAGAAATTTCACGTGAGGTCGCCGCTCACTTGGCTCATCTGCCTTCCGCTGTTCGTGACACAAATGAGGGCGCCAAGCGTTTCGACCTTCTACTGCTGCGTTTGCAGCTCGCTCAACTGGAAAGCGATCAGGACACCTGTGCACTGCTGCGAGCGCGTGTGCAAGAGATCGCATCGGGGCTACTGCTCCAGACTGGTATTCCTAGTGTCACGGAGTATGAGTCACTCTTGCATGAAATCGCCAGTGACCAGTGGTGGGTGGATGCCACTCTGCCCCAACTCGAGATGGTCCGGCGCCAGGTCCGCGAACTCGTGAACTTTCTGGACAAGACAAGACGATCGGTGATCTATGCAGATCAAGCTGAGTCAGAGTGAGCTAGCTCCGACTGGGGGAAAGAACCCAGTCAGCGGACGAAATATTTTGTGGCAGAACCGGATCAACGGTGATCCATGTGCCCACAGCCCCCACTGGGACGGCTGGATACGGAGCGGTGCGACCACCGCCGGTGATCTGGCCTGAGGCATTACGGCTGATGTAGTCAATCTGTGAACTAGTACCGATTATGAATCCAGTTGTATTGGTGAACTGACCGCCAATATTTGTGGGGTATCTCCAACTGTCGGCAGAATTGTCCACGATCGTTTGTGCTTGTCCACTCAGTTTCGCAGGGGTTGGATCGCTTGTGGAATCACAAAGTGTTGAAATTGCCATCGAAGCAGCGTTGAGGTGACCCGCGCTATAAGCCATACCGACAACGATTTTTTCACCCGGGCTGATGTCCGTGGCGGTGTCGGTAACCGTGGACAACGTGGCACCTGATGCATCTTTGAATGCGATGGAAAGTTTCACATTTGTAGCGGTGAGAACCGGTGATCTATTTGTCAGTACGGCACCGTATGAAGTGGAGAAATTAGCGCTCGCCGAAAACCCTGATTCCACTACGTCGCAGGTGGCTGAAGTGGGAGCACCTTTCGCAATCACACTGAACTTTGACGAACTTGTTCGCACTCCTTTGCCACAACGCGCTCGCACAACATATTCACCAAGTGGCAATCCTGCTGTTGAAAGCGAGGCCTTCACCACTGAATTCTTTACTCTCACGGTCCGCGGTGTAGAAGTTTTTGGGCCTACTAATTGGAGCACGCACTTGTTTGCGGAATGAAGGCGAGTGATCTTTACACCGAAGCTTGATCCCTGATTGACACTCAACTCCGAAAGCCGGATATCAGATGCGCTATGAGCAGCAGCTGGACTCCCTATCGAGTGTGCCCAGGTGCCGACAGTCATGGTGAGCAAAACCATGACAGCTATTTTCCGTCTCCTCTGCACTGCTCACTCACCGCTCAGTAATCAAACTCCGCGGAGGCGGAACACTGCAGGTATTTGGCGCGCTAAGGCCGGCAAATCGATCCGCAATCCAACCTGCCACGCTGGGCCCCGACATACCAGCGACATCGATGTGATTTACTCCCCCGAGCCACAGGGCATTCATAGTGGAACCAGCTGCGCACCAAAGTTCTTGCAGGTTGGCATTGGGGCCTGCTAAAACGATTTCATCAGCGGTCCCTTGAACCAGCATGACGGGCAACGTTGCCGGATATGGCGGTGGAGTCTGATCCTTGAGCGCTTGAGCCCATAGCGGATTGTCCACAGGGTTCTCAGCGAAAAAATCTTGCCCGAATATTTTGTGTCGGATCGTGCCCTCGACGAAAGAGCCATAAACGCAAGCATTCGCTATTCGTTCATAGTTGTCTCGTGCCGCGTCAGTGAGCAAGTAATCGAGCGGTAAATCGGGATATGCCGCTGACCAACCGCGCGAGACATCAGCTCCGATCCCCCAGCCCACGACCGAATTCCAATGACGATCAATAATCGCCGTCAAATCTGCCGCAGGAGCTACTGCGGCGACTCCCACAAGATTTAACTCGGGCGCAAACTGCTCACTGAGGTGACCGGTCCACAAAGCGGTGTGCCCGCCTTGGGAAAAACCATAAACAGCAAAGTCATCGCCCGCAGATGCTCCCGGAATAGATTGAAGGGCGCGAATGCTATTGACCGTGTCACGAACTTCCTGATCCTTGATCAGATAGAGCTGTGTTCCCTCAGTCCCCACACCATATTCGTCGGGAGCGACCACCGCCCACCCTTGAGCGATTGCCTCGGGAAGAAATTTCATGACACCAGAGATGGGATCGGGAGCGCGAGAAGGAGCACAGGCATCACCCTGCCCGGTAGTTCCAGCAATGTATGCGACCACCGGTCTGGGGGTATCAGGCTTTGTATCGGGAATAAATGCCATGCCACCAGCCACGACTGGTTCACCCTGCTGGTTCTCAGTCACATACAGCAGTCGGTACGCCTTGGCATCGGGGACATCAACACCGAGTGGTTCCAATCGGATCAGCGTTCCAGGGGCATCGCTGAATTCTTCTGGGGTAGCGTAAAACGCAGCCAAGTTCGATTGGAAGGAGTTTGAATCCCATACGTTCTTTGCAAGCACAGCAATAATCGTCAGGATGAATGCCGCAATGACTGCCACAACAACAATCAATGTTCTTCGTAGAACGACCATCCCCGCAGCCTAACGAATGCTTGTGCAGTCCGTCGCCCAAAATGGACCCGTATTGGTTGTGTCCAGCGCTATCGTATGAACCATG
>CAIXFB010000370.1 GCA_903918595.1 uncultured Actinomycetes bacterium | reverse complement strand
TGGCCCTTCCGCGTAGGCTCACCGCCGTGACCTCCGAATCCTCTGCCCTATCTCAGAGGTTCCCCGCGGCCGATGCGGCGGCGATCGTTCAAGATCTTGTCCCCCCTCCGCATTTTCAAGTCGTGAGCTTCGATTCTTACGTGCCTGACCCGGCTGAGCCCAGCCAAGTTGCAGCGGTGGAAGCACTTCGAGCCTTCGCGTCGCGGGTGAGTGCTCCAGAGTCGAAGAAGAGTGGCTTCTTTCGTCGGGCCTCGCCACCGGAGGGGCGAGCGGGTGTTTATCTCGATGGTGGGTTTGGAGTCGGTAAGACCCACTTGATCGCTTCTTTGTGGGCCGCAGTTCCCGGGCCCAAGTCCTTTGGCACCTTCGTCGAATATACGAATCTCGTCGGCTTGCTGGGTTTTCGGAAGGCCGTCGATGTTCTCTCTCAAAATCGAATCGTTTGCATTGATGAATTCGAACTCGATGATCCCGGAGACACTGTTTTGATGTCGACCCTGCTGGGGGAGCTGGTGGCGGCAGGCGTGGCCCTCGCCGCGACCTCCAACACCCTGCCAGACAAATTGGGAGAGGGACGATTCGCTGCTGATGACTTCCTTCGAGAGATCCAGGGTCTGTCAGCGCACTTTGATGTGTTGCGCATCGATGGGCAGGACTACCGGCATCGCGGGCTGCCCGAGGCCCCTGAGCCCAGCACAGATGAGCAGGTTGCGCTAGCTGTCGCTCAAACTGCCGGAGCCACCCTCGATCGGTTTCCTGCGCTTCTGGCGCACTTGCCCGCCGTCCACCCCAGCCAGTACGGGGCAATGATCGACGGGGTGAGCCTGGTTGGGATCCAGGGATTGCGGACCCTCACCGATCAGGCTCAGGCTCTGCGCCTTGTGGTGCTCATCGACCGGCTCTACGACCGAGATGTGCCTGTTGTTGCCAGCGGAGTGCCAGTCGACCGCATCTTCTCGGAAACGATGCTCGCAGGTGGCTATCGCAAGAAGTATTTTCGGGCAATCTCCCGGCTTGTTGCCCTTGCTCGAGAGGGTCAAGCGGTGGTTGGGTAAGGCTATGGATCCCACAGGCATCATCAGCGCGCTTGTCGCAGGCATCGTCATTGGTCTCATTGCTCGAATCCTCGTGCCGAGTATGCAACCCATCGGATGCATCGTGACGATCGTCATTGGCATCCTGGGTGCATTCATTGGTCTCGGCATCGGCGAGTGGGCCGGCTATGGAGACCAGTGGCTGTTGGTGTTCCTCACACAGGTGTTCATCGCGATCATCCTGGTTGCGATTACAGCTGCCCTCTTCCGGAAGAGCAACACGGGCTGAGAAGTGCTCGATGGGCGCAAAACCCACAGTGGTGCCGGCGCAGGCACAGAGTGAAGTGAGTGGGCGATAAGGGACTCGAACCCCTGGCCTCTTCCATGTCAAGGAAGCGCGCTAACCAACTGCGCCAATCGCCCTACATATTGCATCTTCGAGGTGGAGACGGGATTTGAACCCGTGTACACGGCTTTGCAGGCCGTTGCCTCGCCTCTCGGCCACTCCACCCTAAACCGGTTTCGTCACGTTCCGTCAGGCTCATTGTGGCCAGAACACGACTATGCCGATCTTCCGAGCGGACGACGGGACTCGAACCCGCGACCCTCACCTTGGCAAGGTGATGCGCTACCAACTGCGCTACGTCCGCAATACCCCTAAGGGCACGAGGTAGAACCATATCCGACGACGGCCCTTCCGCACGCATGTGGGCTAGCGAGCATGATGAGCATGTGCGTCACGAGCCCGTTGCCCATATGGGAGGCCTATGGGGAACAGGGCTGACTGAAGTCAGCAGTAAATGGTCAAGTTTGGACGATGGCGGTAGATGGGCCGTGGTGATTCCCTACGAGGGTGAACCCGTCTTTGCGCGGTTTGCTCGATGGAGTCCAGAGTGCCCCTCGGAGTTGATTGGTACCTGGCCTGGAGTGAGTGCCGGGCAATGGACAAGCAGTGTTGATCGCTCGACCTACATCCGCCAGGTCGAGATCGCCCGCGAGGCAATCAGCAGGGGAGATGTCTACCAAGTCAATGTGTGTCGTGTGCTGTCTGCGGATCTTCCGGCTGATGCAGATATTGCGGCGTTGCACGTACTTCTCAATGATCACAACCCAGCCCCGTACTCAGCCTTAGTGCGGCTGCCAGAGCAGGACATCCATATAGCGAGTGCCTCACCCGAGCTCTACTTGAAAAGGGAAGGCAACAAGATTTCCTCGGGCCCAATTAAGGGCACCGGCACAGAGGCTGCTGACTTGGCGGAGAAGGATCGCGCAGAAAACGTGATGATTGTGGACCTTGTTCGCAATGACCTCTCTCGGGTCGCAGAGGTGGGTTCTGTCCAGGTTTCTGGTCTGTTGGAAACAGAGCATCACCCAGGGTTGGTTCATTTGGTGTCTCACGTTTCTGCGCGCATTGCTCCCGACACCCGTTGGCAGGACATCGTTGAAGCAACCTTCCCGCCAGGGTCCATCTCCGGTGCGCCTAAATCAACAGCACTCGCGCTCATTGCCGAGCTGGAGGTCGCATCCCGTGAGTTCTATTGCGGAGCAATCGGTTGGGTGGATGCCGATGAAGGAACGGCATGTCTTGCTGTGGCAATCCGAACTTTTTGGCGGGCCGAGAATCAATTGCGATTCGGAACTGGAGCTGGAATCACGTGGGGTTCCGATGCCGATTCCGAATGGCGTGAGACCGAACTGAAAGCTGCCCATCTGTGTTCAGTTGCTACCAAGACGTGGCAGGCTGACCCCTCGTGAAGGTATGGGTGGGCTCTGGCCAGTCAGGCCAACTAATTGATGCAGAAGATGCGCATGTGTCCATTTTCGATCATGGGCTCACTGTTGCCGATGGAGTTTTTGAAACACTCAAAGTATCTGGGGGAGTTCCATTTGCATTGCGCCGGCACCTGGACCGACTCGATCGATCTGCTCTTGTGCTGGGGCTACCCGTGGTCGACCACAGTCTGATTCGGGCGGCTACAGAAGAAGTGATCCACGCAAACCCCGAAGCAGCCAGCCTCGGCAGATTGCGAATCACGCTAACGGCAGGTTCAGGACCTCTTGGAAGTGATCGCAGTCAAGGTGATGCGTTAGCAAACTGCTCCCTCATTGTCGCCCTTGTGCCTATGCAACCTTGGCCTGAACTCACCAGTGCAGTCATCGTCCCGTGGGTGCGTAATGAGCGCTCTGCGATCGCTGGCGCAAAGTCCACGTCATACGCGGAAAATGTGGTTGCTCTCGCATGGGCTAAAGAACGTGGCTACTCGGAGGGTGTCTTTCTCAATACGGTTGGCCAGGTATGTGAAGGAACCGGCACCAATGTTTTTGCTGTCATTGACGGAAAAATCGTCACTCCACCCCTGTCCAGCGGCGCACTTGCTGGCGTGACTCGTGAACTTGTGCTGGAGTGGTGCGACGCGCGAGAAGAGCACTTCACTCCTGCAGATCTCGATCGGGCCGATGAAATCTTTCTCACCTCGAGCACCCGTGATGTGCACCCGGTCACCTGGTGCAACGAGCGTCAATGGGACAGCGTCGGTGAGCTGACGGCTCACGTGCGTGCAGAATTCACATCGCGTAGTTCGACAACTATTGATCCGTAACAAACAAGAACGGCCCCCACGTGCGTAGGGGCCGTTCTTGGGTTGAGCTATTGAGTTCTAGCGACCCGTGTAGTTGCGGGCCGTCTGGAACATCTGCCATTGACCTGGGACTGCAGCAGCAGTTCCTAGAACGGTGCAGGATCCACGCTTTGCGATTCGAAGCGTGACGGAACCATCGTTCGGGTATAGAAGCTTGCAGACTGCTTTGCCGCCCTTCTTTACCTTCCAAGTGATGTTCTGGCCAGCACTCGTGTTCTGTTGGCTTGGTGATTCAAGGACGATCACGCGACCAACCTTGAATGAACCCGACGGCGGTGCATTCAACGGTGCCTGCTGCACTCCGGGGATCAGGTTGACTGTGTAGCCGGTCTTCACCGCTGCATACCCATTGGCACCGGGGCTAGAGGCGACGACGTTGCACGATCCAGCGCCCTGGTTAACAGTGATCGTGAGACCTGAAACAACGCAAGGTCCGGTCTCAGACAGTGTCACAGGTGCACCAGAAAGCGTGCTGGCCTGGAACGCGAACGAGGACCCGTTACCGAGGGTGTAAGAACCGTTAGGTGTCCACGGGCCCCAACCTGGCTGGACCAGAGTGATGGCATCGGTGGCCACCGGACCAGCGATGATGTTGGCCTTGTCACTGGTCGAACCGCTGCCGCCCTGATTGGTCGTGTAGCTGGCGCCAATCGTGACCTGACCCACCACGTTCGGGGTCCAGGTGTAGTTGGCAACACCGTTTACCAGCGGGATGGATGCACTAATTGGTGCGCCATTCACTGTGAAGCCGACCGAACCCTGAATTGATTGCGGGTAGACGGTTGCCGTCAAGGTGACCGGAACGCCTTGCGTCATTTGTGCTGGGTGCGTCAGGGTGATGGGGTTGCCACTAGGTGTTGCGATGACAACATCCTGGGGCGATGTGCTGGCGGTGTCATTGGCGTCGCCGCTGTAGGTGGCTTGGAATGTGTAGCTGCCGGCCGCTGGCGGTGTCCATCGGTAGTAGGCGTAGGACTGTCCAGTCCCCGGACCTTTTGTGAGCCCCATTGTCGCGAGCGTGGCCCCATTGATGTCTTTCACAACGACCTGACCGGTCGGATTATTCGAACTCGGGCTGGCGGACTGAACCGTCACTGTGATTTGCGTGGCAACTCCAACCTGCGCATTGTTTGGCGCGGACACTGTGGTTGATGTTGAAACTGGCGAGATAGTGGCGGCAGCAGATGGAGGAGCACCATCGGTGGTTGCGCAGTCACTGATTGTGAATGTCGCTGCACCTACTGCTGTGGGTGTCCAAACAAAGGTTGCTGTTCCGTTCACCAACGAGCCGACGACTGGTGAGTAGAGGTTGCCATTGATAGTTGGAGACAGCGTGCAAGTTTGCTGTCCAAAGCTGGAAGGGGCGAGATTCGTCACCGAAATAGTTTGGGTGACACCGATTGGGCCATTCACAAACCCGGAGACTGCCGACGCGCTTGCTACGGGTGCTGTAGCAACGGCAAGGCCCGTGAGGCCCAAGGCTGCCGCGGCAATGAATCGCGCGGTCATCCCGGCGCGAGATCGAACTGTTTTCATAGGTAACCCCTTTAGGGAAGAAATGGATAATTAGAGGCTAACCCAATTAGGCCGCAGGTCTAGGAGCACACGCGGGGAGATGTAGCCGCTGGGGTAGAGTTCGGCAAGTCCTCGGGCGATTGGCACAGTGGTAGAGCACTCGCTTCACACGCGAGGGGTCACTGGTTCGAACCCAGTATCGCCCACCGAAGATGTCCGTTTCCTCCCTTGAGCGCATAGGA